>NZ_FWXQ01000003.1:423572-479730 GCF_900176445.1 Pseudomonas sp. URIL14HWK12:I5 | reverse complement strand
TTCGAGCTGAAGACCACCAACTGGCTGTCGTTCTTCAAGAACGACGACAAGTACGCCCGCGAAAAACTGTCCGGCGACCTGGAGCGTCTGCGCTCCTACTACCTGGACCGCGGCTACATCAACATGGACATCGCCTCCACCCAGGTGTCCATCACGCCAGACAAGAAGCACGTCTACATCACCGTCAACATCAACGAAGGCGAGAAGTACACCGTTCGCGACGTGAAGCTGTCCGGTGACCTGAAAGTGCCGGAAGACCAGGTCAAGTCGCTGCTGCTGGTGCAGCCGGGCCAGGTGTTCTCGCGCAAGGTGATGACCACCACATCCGATCTGATCACCCGCCGCCTGGGTAACGAAGGCTATACCTTCGCCAACGTCAACGGCGTGCCACAGCCGAACGATCAGGACCACACGGTCGACATCATGTTCGTGGTCGACCCGGGCAAGCGTGCCTACGTCAACCGTATCAACTACCGCGGCAACACCAAGACCGAAGACGAAGTGCTGCGTCGCGAAATGCGCCAGATGGAAGGTGGCTGGGCCTCGACCTACCTGATCGACCAGTCCAAGACCCGTCTGGAGCGCCTGGGCTTCTTCAAGGAAGTCAACGTAGAAACCCCGCCGGTGCCAGGCACCGACGACCAGGTCGACGTCAACTACAGCGTCGAAGAGCAGGCCTCCGGTTCGATCACCGCCAGCGTCGGTTTCGCCCAGAGCGCCGGCCTGATCCTCGGTGGTTCGATCAGCCAGAGCAACTTCCTCGGTACCGGTAACAAGGTGTCGATCGGCCTGACCCGTTCGGAATACCAGACCCGCTACAACTTCGGCTTCGTGGACCCCTACTTCACGGCCGACGGCGTCAGCCTGGGCTACAACGCCTTCTACCGCAGCACCGACTACGACGACCTCGACGTCGACGTGGCCAGCTATGCGGTTGACAGCTACGGTGCCGGCGTGAGCCTGGGTTATCCGATCAGCGAAACCTCGCGCCTGACCTATGGCCTGAGCGTGCAGCAGGACAAGATCAAGACCGGTAAGTACACCGTTGACGAGATCTTCGATTTCCTTGAGCAGGAAGGCGACAACTTCCTGAACTTCAAGGCTTCGATCGGCTGGTCCGAGTCGACCCTGAACAAAGGTGTGCTGGCTACTCGTGGTCACTCGCAAAGCCTGACTCTGGAATCCACCATTCCGGGTAGCGACCTGTCGTTCTTCAAGCTCGACTACCGTGGTCAGCTGTTCAAGCCGATCACCAATGACTACACCCTGCGCCTGCACACCGAGCTGGGCTATGGTGACGGTTACGGCAGCACCTCTGGCCTGCCGTTCTATGAGAACTACTTCGCGGGTGGCTTCAACTCCGTCCGTGGCTTCAAGGACAGCAGCCTGGGCCCACGCAGTACGCCGAGCCGCGGCGAGGCCGAAGGTGGCAAGCCAGGTACCATCCGCGACCCGGATCAGGACCCGTTGCCGTTCGGTGGTAACGTGCTGGTGCAAGGTGGTGTCGAGTTGCTGTTCCCGCTGCCGTTCGTCAAGGACCAGCGTTCGCTGCGCACCTCCGTGTTCTGGGACGTCGGTAACGTGTTCGACACCAATTGCGGCAACAAGCCTGATTGCGAGAAAGTCGGTTTCTCGGGCATGGCCAGCTCGGTTGGTCTTGGTGTGACCTGGATTACCGCACTGGGCCCGCTGAGCTTCAGCTTGGCAATGCCGGTGAAGAAGCCGGACGATGCCGATACCCAGGTGTTCCAATTCTCTCTGGGCCAGACCTTCTAAGGTCGGCCCTTGCTTAATGACAACGGTTTATCCAGGAGTGCATCGTGCGTAAATTGGCTCAACTGGCCGTAGTGGCCGCGGCGCTGGTCGCCACCCCGGCATTCGCCGAAATGAAGGTTGCTGTGCTGAACTATCAGATGGCCCTGCTGGAATCGGATGCTGCCAAGAAGTACGCAGTTGATGCCGAGAAGAAGTTCGGTCCGCAACTGACCAAGCTGAAAAGCCTGGAAAGCAGCGCCAAGGGCATCCAGGACCGCTTGATCAAGGGCGGCGACAAGATGCAGCAGCAGGAGCGTGAGCGCCTGGAGCTCGAGTTCAAGCAAAAGGCCCGTGACTTCCAGTTCCAGTCCAAGGAGCTGAACGAAGCCAAAGCCGTTGCTGACCGCGACATGCTCAAGCAACTGAAACCGAAGCTGGATGGTGCTGTCGAGGAAGTGATCAAGAAGGGCGGCTACGACCTGGTCCTCGAGCGTGGTGCGGTCATCGATGTCAAGCCTCAGTACGACATCACCCGCCAAGTCATCGAGCGCATGAACCAAGCCCGTTGATATGAGTGTGACCATGACGCTAGGCCAGCTGGCCGAGGCCCTCGGTGCCACCCTCAAAGGCCCCGAGGCGCTGCAGATTACCGGTCTGGCCACCCTGCAGGAGGCTGGCCCCGGTCAATTGAGCTTCCTCGCCAACCCGCAGTACCGCAAGTACCTGGATAACTGCCAGGCGGGTGCGGTATTGCTCAAGGCTGCGGATGCCGAAAGTTTCGCTGGCAATGCCCTGATCGTGGCCGACCCGTACCAGGCGTATGCGCGTATTTCCCACTTGTTCGACCCCAAACCCAAGGCTGTGGCGGGAATCCATCCCAGCGCCGTGGTGGCTGAGGACGCACAGGTGGACGCCAGCGCCAGCGTCGGGGCGTTCGCGGTTATCGAAAGCGGTGCGCGTATCGAGGCTGATGTCAGCATCGGCGCGCATTGCTTCATCGGTGCGCGTTGCGTTGTAGGTGAAGGCGGCTGGCTGGCGCCGCGGGTGACGTTGTATCACGACGTCACCATCGGCAAGCGAGTGGTCATCCAGTCGGGTGCCGTGATCGGCGGCGAAGGCTTCGGCTTTGCCAATGAGAAAGGCATCTGGCGCAAGATTGCCCAGATCGGCGGCGTCACCATTGGTGATGACGTGGAAATCGGCGTCAATACCGCCGTCGACCGTGGTGCGCTGTCCGACACGCGGATCGGTGACGGGGTAAAGCTCGACAACCAGATCCAGATCGCCCACAACGTGCAGATCGGTGACCACACGGCCATGGCGGCTTGCGTGGGCATTTCCGGCAGTACGCGCATCGGCAAGCATTGCATGCTGGCCGGCGGCGTAGGCCTGGTAGGGCACATTGATATTTGCGATAACGTATTTGTTTCCGGGATGACGATGGTGACCCGTTCGATCACTGAACCCGGTTCCTATTCATCCGGCACAGCCATGCAGCCTTTGGCTGACTGGCGCAAGAGCGCTGCGCGTATCCGTCAGCTCGATGACATGGCCAAGCGTCTTCAGCAGCTGGAAAAACGCGTCGATACCGTGACCTCAGGTGGCCAGCCGACATCAGAAGGCTGATACCATTCCCTGAGCAAGAGTGAACAGTCGCTAGCTGGCTCCTCTTTGGATTGCAAAAGGAGCGTGTGGTCAGCACCTGCGCTCCCTATTCTTATTACAGGCTTCCCCCCCGAAATGATGGACATCAACGAGATTCGCGAATACCTGCCTCACCGTTACCCGTTCCTCTTGGTGGACCGAGTGACGGATCTGGACTTCGAGGCCCAGAGCATTCGTGCCTACAAGAATGTCAGCATCAACGAGCCGTTTTTCAATGGCCACTTCCCGGCGCACCCGATCATGCCGGGTGTCCTGATCATCGAAGCCATGGCCCAGGCGGCCGGCATCCTTGGCTTCAAGATGCTCGATGCCAAGCCGGCCGACGGCACCCTGTACTACTTCGTCGGCTCCGACAAGCTGCGTTTCCGTCAGCCGGTACTGCCGGGTGACCAGTTGGTGCTGGAAGCCAAGTTCCTCAGCCGCAAGAGCATGATCTGGAAATTCGAGTGCCGTGCCCTGGTCGACGGCAAGCCGGTTTGCTCGGCAGAGATCACCTGCGCGGAACGCTCCCTATGAATTCGATTGATCCTCGGGCCATTATCGACCCGTCGGCCAAACTGGCCGATGGCGTCGAGGTCGGCCCTTGGTCGATCGTTGGCCCCGATGTGGAAATCGGGGAGGGCACCGTTATCGGCCCGCATGTTGTGCTCAAAGGCCCGACCCGCATCGGCAAGCATAACCGTATCTTTCAGTTTTCCTCGATCGGTGAAGACACCCCGGACCTCAAGTACAAGGGTGAACCGACGCGCCTGGTGATCGGTGACCACAATGTGATCCGTGAAGGGGTGACCATTCACCGTGGTACCGTTCAGGACCGTGCTGAAACCACCGTGGGTGACCACAACCTGATCATGGCCTATGCCCACATCGGCCACGACAGCGTCATTGGCAATCACTGCATCCTGGTCAACAACACGGCCTTGGCCGGCCATGTGCATGTGGGTGACTGGGCGATCCTGTCCGGCTACACCCTGGTGCACCAGTACTGCCATATCGGTGCCCACGCGTTTTCCGGCATGGGGACGGCGATTGGCAAGGACGTTCCGGCCTTTGTTACCGTGTTTGGCAGCCCGGCCGAAGCCCGCAGCATGAACTTCGAGGGCATGCGCCGTCGCGGTTTCAGCGACGAGGTGATCCATGTGCTGCGCCGCTGCTACAAGATTGTCTACCGCCAGGGCCTGACCGTCGAAGACGCGCTCAAGGAGTTGGCGGAAATGGCCGCGCAACACCCTGAGGTCGAACTGTTCCGCCAGTCGATCGTGAACTCCGCCCGCGGCATCACCCGCTGACATGGCCCCGCTTTGCGTAGCCTTGGTCGCAGGTGAGGCCAGCGGCGACATTCTGGGTTCCGGCCTGATGCGTGCCCTGAAGGCGCGCCACCCGGATGTGCGTTTCATTGGCGTTGGCGGCCCGTTGATGGAAGCCGAAGGCCTGCAATCGTACTTCCCCATGGAGCGCCTGGCTGTCATGGGCCTGGTCGAGGTACTGGGGCGCCTGCGCGAGTTGCTCAAGCGCCGCAAGTTGCTGATCCAGACGCTGATCGACGAAAAGCCGGATGTATTCATCGGCATCGACGCCCCTGACTTCACCCTCAATATCGAGCTGAAACTGCGTCAGGCCGGGATCAAGACCGTGCATTACGTCAGCCCGTCGGTCTGGGCGTGGCGGCAGAAGCGCGTGCTGAAGATTCGCGAAGGCTGCGACCTGATGCTGACGCTGTTGCCGTTCGAGGCGCGGTTCTATGAAGAGCAGGGCGTGCCGGTGCGTTTTGTCGGCCACCCGTTGGCCGACACCATACCGCTTGAAGCCGACCGCCCGGCCGCGCGCGCTGCGCTGGGCTTGGGCGAGGGGCCGGTAGTGGCCCTGATGCCGGGCAGCCGGGGTGGGGAAGTCGGGCGACTGGGGGCATTGTTCCTTGATGCCGCAGAGCGCTTGTGCCAACAGGTGCCGGGCGTGCGCTTCGTGCTGCCCTGCGCAAATGCCGCGCGGCGTGCCCAGGTTGAACAGATGCTCGAAGGGCGGCAACTGCCGCTGACGCTGCTTGATGGCCAGTCGCATCAGGCACTGGCGGCCTGTGACGCGGTACTGATCGCCTCCGGTACCGCCACCCTGGAAGCGTTGCTGTACAAGCGGCCTATGGTGGTGGCCTATCGCCTTGCGCCCTTGACCTACTGGATTCTCAAGCGCCTGGTGAAAAGCCCCTACGTGTCATTGCCTAACCTGCTTGCCCAGCGCGAACTGGTGCCCGAGCTGCTGCAAGACGCTGCGACCAGCGAAGCCCTGGCCAATACCCTTGCGCCGCTGGTGCGTGATGGCAGCCGGCAGACCGAACGTTTCGACGAAATTCACCGCACCCTGCGCCTTGACGCCTCCAATCAGGCGGCCGAGGCGGTACTGGCCCTGCTCAAGGACCGCTGACATGCAAATTGGACTGGACTTCAACCTGGTCGAGGACCTGGTCGCCGGCGTCGACGAAGTGGGCCGTGGCCCACTGTGTGGCGCGGTGGTAACGGCGGCGGTGATCCTCGACCCTGCGCGCCCGATCCTTGGCCTGAACGATTCGAAGAAGCTCACCGAAGCCAAGCGCGAGGCGTTGTTCGACGAAATCCGGGAAAAGGCGCTGAGCTTCTGTATCGCCCGTGCCGAAGTCGAGGAAATCGACCGCCTCAACATCCTGCATGCGACCATGCTGGCCATGCAGCGCGCCGTGGAAGGCCTGCACATTACACCGAAGCTGGCCCTGATCGATGGCAACCGCTGCCCGAAGCTGGCCGTACCGGCTTCGCCAGTGGTCAAGGGCGATAGCCAGGTGCCAGCTATCGCGGCGGCTTCGATCCTGGCCAAGGTGACCCGAGACCGGGAGATGAGTGCCTTCGAGCTGATTTACCCAGGGTATGGCATGGGTGGGCACAAGGGTTACCCCACGCCGGTGCACCTCGAGGCCCTGGCACGGTTGGGGCCTACGCCCATTCATCGGCGTTCCTTTGCCCCGGTGCGGGCGGCCTGGGAAGCACGCGAAGGCGTCACCGATTCCCTGATCTGACCTGGTGGGGCCGCTTTGCGGCCCTTCGCGGCGGTTCGGCGCACCAACTTGCCCGCTCCACAGGTGCGGCGTCGTTCCCGAGAGCAGTGATATCCCTGTGGGGGCGGGCAAGTCGGTGCGCCGAACCGCCGCGAAGGGCTGCGAAGCAGCCCCAAATCCCATCCCCATTTAAGCTACAATCCCGCCCTTGTCGTTCAGCACTGCTACAGGATCTTCCATGTCGGTTCCCTTCGTTCACCTGCGCGTCCACTCCGAATTCTCGCTGGTCGACGGCCTGGTGCGGGTCAAACCGCTGGCCAAGGCGCTGGCGGGGATGAACATGCCGGCGGTGGCGATCACCGACCAGAGCAACATGTGCTCGCTGGTGAAGTTCTACAAGACCGCCATGGGCGCCGGCATCAAGCCGATATGCGGCGCCGACCTGTGGCTGGCCGGTGCCGACCCGGAAGCGCCGCCGTCGCGCATCTGCTTTCTGGCCATGGACCCCAAGGGCTACCGCAACCTCACCGAGTTGATCTCGCGTGGCTGGACCGACGGCCAGCGCAATGGCCTGGTCATCCTGCAGCGCGAATGGATCGCCCCTGCCAGTGAAGGCCTGATTGCCCTGTCTGCGGGCAAGGAAGGCGACATCGGCATGGCCTTGCTGGCCGGCCGGGACGATGAAGCCCAGGCCCTGCTGCAAGACTGGATGGGCATGTTCCCCGATCGCTTCTACGTTGAAGTGCAGCGCACCAACCGCGCCCGTGACGAAGAGTACGTGCACGCTGCCGTAGCGCTGGCAGACAAGCTCGGCGCCCCGCTGGTGGCTACCAACGACGTGCGCTTCCTCAAGCAGTCCGATTTCGACGCCCATGAAACCCGCGTGTGCATTGGCGAAGGCTGGACCCTCGACGACCCGCGCCGCCCGCGTGGCTACAGCGATCAGCAATACCTGAAGTCGGCCGAGGAAATGGCCGAGCTGTTCAGCGACCTGCCTGATGCCATCGCCAACACGGTCGAAATCGCCAAGCGGTGCAATATCCAGGTTCAGCTGGGCAAGTACTTCCTGCCCGACTTCCCCACGCCCAATGGCATGGGTATCGACGATTACTTGCGGCATGTGGCCCACGAAGGCCTGGAAGAGCGCCTGGCGGTGCTGTGGCCGAAAGAGACCACGCCCAATTACGAAGAAAAGCGCCAGGTGTACCTGGACCGCCTGAAGTTCGAGCTGGACATCATCATCCAGATGGGCTTCCCCGGTTACTTCCTGATCGTTATGGACTTCATCAAGTGGGCCAAGAACAACGACGTGCCGGTGGGCCCGGGCCGTGGTTCGGGTGCTGGCTCGCTGGTGGCGTACGTACTCAAGATCACTGACCTCGACCCGCTGGCCTACGACCTGCTGTTCGAGCGCTTCCTCAACCCTGAACGTATTTCCATGCCCGACTTCGACGTCGACTTCTGCATGGACGGCCGTGACCGGGTGATCGACTACGTGGCCGAGGCCTACGGCCGCAACGCAGTGAGCCAGATCATCACCTTCGGCACCATGGCCGCCAAGGCGGTGGTGCGAGACGTGGCGCGGGTGCAGGGCAAGTCCTACGGCCTGGCCGACCGCCTGTCGAAGATGATCCCGTTCGAAGTGGGCATGACCCTGGAGAAGGCCTACGAGCAGGAAGAGATCCTGCGCGACTTCCTCAAAGGCGATGAAGACGCCCGCGAAATCTGGGACATGGCCCTGAAGCTGGAAGGTGTGACCCGGGGCACCGGCAAGCACGCCGGTGGTGTGGTTATCGCGCCGACCAAGCTTACCGATTTTTCGCCGATTGCCTGTGATGAAGAAGGCGGTGGCCTGGTAACCCAGTTCGACAAGGATGACGTCGAGGCTGCCGGCCTGGTGAAGTTCGACTTCCTTGGCCTGCGTACGCTCACCATCATCAAGTGGGCGATGGAGATCATCAACCGCGAGCAGGCGAAGAACAACCTGCCCGACGTCAACATTGACTTCATCCCGCTGGACGACCGCAAGACGTACGAGCTGTTGCAAAAGGCCGAGACCACGGCGGTGTTCCAGCTCGAATCGCGCGGCATGAAGGAGCTGATCAAGAAGCTCAAGCCCGACTGCCTGGAAGACCTGATCGCACTGGTGGCACTGTTCCGTCCAGGCCCGCTGCAATCGGGCATGGTGGACGACTTCATCAACCGCAAGCACGGCCGCGCCGAGCTGGCTTACCCGCACTCCGACTACCAGTATGAAGGCCTCAAGCCGGTACTGGCACCGACCTACGGCATCATCCTGTATCAGGAACAGGTGATGCAGATTGCTCAGGTGATGGCAGGCTATACCCTGGGCGGCGCCGACATGCTGCGCCGGGCGATGGGTAAGAAAAAGCCCGAGGAAATGGCCAAGCAGCGCGGTGGTTTCATCGAAGGCTGCGTGGCCAACAATATCGACGCGGACCTTGCCGGTAACATCTTCGACCTGGTAGAAAAGTTCGCAGGTTACGGGTTCAACAAATCCCACTCCGCGGCTTATGGCCTGGTGTCGTACCAGACCGCCTGGCTGAAAACCCACTACCCGGCGCCGTTCATGGCCGCGGTACTGTCGGCGGACATGCACAACACCGACAAGGTGGTGGTGCTGGTCGAGGAGGTGCGCAGCATGAAGCTGCGCCTCGACGCGCCGGATGTGAACTTCTCCGACTTCAAGTTCACCGTCAACAACGACGGGCGCATCGTCTATGGCCTGGGTGCCATCAAGGGCGTGGGTGAAGGCCCGGTAGAGGCAATTGTAGAGGCCCGTGCCCAGGGCGGCCCGTTCAAGGACCTGTTCGACTTCTGTGAACGGATCGACCTCAAGCGGGTCAACAAGCGCACCCTGGATGCGTTGATCCGAAGTGGCGCGCTGGACCGCCTGGGGCCGCATTTCCATGACGAGATCAAGGCCTATCACGCCAACATCGACATCAACCGTGCAACCTTGATCTCCGCGTTGGGTGAAGCCATCAAGGCTGCCGAGCAGGCAGCCCATACCGCTGACAGCGGCCATGTCGACCTGTTCGGCAGCATGTTCGGCGAGGCGGATGTCGATGTTTATGCCAACCACCGCAAGGTGCGTGAACTCACCCTCAAGGAGCGCCTGAAGGGTGAGAAGGACACCCTTGGCCTGTACCTCACCGGCCACCCGATCGACGAATACGAGGCCGAAATCCGCCGCTTTGCCCGCCAGCGCATCGTCGACCTGAAGCCGTCGCGTGAAACCCAGACTATCGCCGGCATGATCATTGCCCTGCGGGTGATGAAGAACAAGAAGGGCGACAAGATGGGCTTTGTGACCCTGGATGACCGCTCTGGGCGCATCGAGGCATCGTTGTTCGCCGATGCGTTCATGGCGGCACAGTCCTTGCTGCAGAACGATGCCATGGTGGTGGTGGAGGGCGAGGTCAGCAACGACGACTTCTCCGGTGGCCTGCGCCTGCGGGTCAAGCAGGTGATGACCATGGAAGATGCGCGCACCAAGCTGGCCGAAAGCCTTCGGCTTAAGGTGGCGCACGACGCATTGAAGGGCGACCGCCTGAAGTGGCTGGGCGAGCTGATTACCCGCCATCGCGGTGCCTGCCCGATTACCCTGGAATACACCGGCAGCGATGCCAAGGCCATGCTGCAGTTCGGCGACCAGTGGGCAATCGACCCGGCCGACGGGCTGATTCAGGCGCTGCGTGACCAGTTCGGGCGTGAGAACGTCTTCCTGCAATATCGTTGAACCGAAAAAAATTTAATCTCGACCTGAATGCGCCTGATCCCTTAAGGTAGGGCGCCAAACGGATCAACCGGCCGGCCGCCTGGCCGTAGACCCAAGACGGATGACTATGAACCCGAATTTTCTCGATTTCGAACAGCCGATTGCCGACCTGCAAGCCAAGATCGAAGGCCTGCGCCTGGTAGGCAACGACAATTCGCTGAACATCAGCGATGAAATTGCCCGTCTGCAAGACAAGAGCAGCACCCTGACCGAAAGCATCTTCGGCAACCTGACCAGCTGGCAGATCGCCCGTCTGGCCCGTCATCCACGTCGTCCTTACACCCTGGACTACCTGGAACACATCTTCACCGAGTTCGAAGAGCTGCACGGTGACCGCCACTTCTCCGACGACGCCGCCATTGTGGGTGGTACCGCACGCCTGGACGGCAAGCCGGTCATGGTCATCGGCCACCAGAAGGGCCGTGAAGTACGCGAGAAGGTGCGCCGCAACTTCGGCATGCCGCGCCCGGAAGGCTACCGCAAGGCTTGCCGCCTGATGGAAATGGCCGAGCGCTTCAAGATGCCGATCCTGACCTTTATCGACACCCCGGGTGCCTACCCGGGCATCGACGCCGAAGAGCGCAACCAGAGCGAGGCAATTGCCTGGAACCTGCGTGTGATGGCTCGCCTGAAAACCCCGATCATCGCGACCGTGATTGGCGAGGGTGGTTCTGGCGGTGCACTGGCCATCGGTGTGTGTGACCAGCTGAACATGCTGCAATATTCCACCTACTCGGTGATCTCGCCGGAAGGTTGCGCTTCGATCCTGTGGAAGACTGCCGACAAGGCGGCCGATGCAGCAGAGGCCATGGGCATCACTGCCGAGCGCCTGAAGAGCCTGAACATCGTCGACAAGGTGATCCAGGAACCGTTGGGCGGCGCCCACCGCGACCCTGTCAAGATGTCGGAAAGCATTCGCGCCGACCTGGTGCAGCAGCTGGACATGCTCAGCAAGTTCGACAACGACGCGCTGCTGGCCCGCCGTTACGAGCGCCTGATGAGCTACGGCCTCTGATTCACTGATTTAGCCCAGGGGCCGCTTTGCGGCCCTTTCGCGACACAAGGCCGCTCCTGCAGGCGACCGCGTTTTCCTGTAGGAGCGGCCTTGTGTCGCGAAAGGGGTGCAAAGCCCCCCGGCAATCTCAAGCCAAGTGAGGAACAGATGATCAACCTCACCCCCTGGCTCAATGCCCCAGCCTGGTACATCGCCTTCTCCGGCGGCCTCGATTCCACTGTCCTCCTGCACCTGCTGGGCGACTACGTCCGCCACCACGCATCCCCCCCGCTGCGGGCGATTCATGTCCATCACGGTCTGCAGTCCGCCGCCGACGCCTGGCCGGCTCACTGCCAAGCCATCTGCGACAATCTCGGCATTGAACTCCGGGTCATCCACGTCCAGATCGCCCCCGGTGCCAGCCTCGAACAGGCCGCCCGCGACGCCCGCTATGCCGCGTTCGAGCAAGCCCTGAGCCCCGGCGACATCCTGTTCACCGGCCAGCACCGTGACGACCAGGCCGAAACCCTGCTGTTTCGTCTGTTGCGCGGCGCCGGCCTGCGTGGCCTGGCTGCAATGCCGGTGCAGCGGGCGCTAGGGCAGGGCAGTCTGGTCAGGCCTTTGCTGGCTTGTTCTCGGCAGCAACTGCAGGCCTATGCCCGAATGAAAGGGCTGGCCTGGATCGAAGACCCGTCAAACGCCGACACACATTTCGCCCGCAACTTCCTGCGTGGCGAGGTGCTCCCGCATTTGCAGCAACGTTGGCCGCAAACCACCCAGAACCTCGCCCGCGCCGCAGAGCACCTGGGCGAAGCCCTGGGGCTGCTGGACGAGCTCGCCCAAGGTGACCTTGCGTGCGCAGAAAGGGGGGCGCCGAAGGCCTGGGCCGGGTTGGACTCGCTCGACCTGGCATCCCTGGTCGCGTTGTCGCCCGCCCGTCAGCGCAATGCCCTGCAGTATTGGCTGAGCCTTCGCACCCGTTTGCCAGACACCCGGCACTGGGCTGGTTGGGCGGACCTGCGTGATGCTGCCGGGGATGCCCAGCCCGTCTGGCGGCTCGCCGACGGGCAACTGCTGCGCAGCCATGGGCGCATCTGGTGGCTGAGTGGTGACTGGCTACAGCTGCCCGTCGGCGAGCTGGCCTGGGTGAACCCCACCGGGCCGCTGGTGCTGCCAGGTAACGGCAGCGTGCGTCTTGCGGTCGCACAGCCGTTCGCAGACCTGCGCATCGCCTATCGCAAGGGCGGCGAAATGCTGGACGTCCCCGGCCGTGGGCGGCGCGACCTCAAGCGCCTGCTCAACGAGTTGCAGGTGCCGCATTTCCTGCGCCCACGCCTGCCGCTGCTGTATCAGGGCGAGTGTTTGCTGGCGGTGGCCAACCTGCCGGGGTTGGTGCAGGCGGATTGCCAGCTGCACTGGCAGTTACCGACGAACGCGCAAGGTTTGAGCTGAAGGGTACATTCGGGTAGACTACCCTCCCTTCTTGATACAGCTTCTGTGGGTTCCGCGAAAACACAGGAGTTGCCGATTACCAAGCAGTTTTTTGCTGGGCTGATTCTGGAAATGACGAGCGAGCTCCATGCCGGGGATACCCCTGGTCTGTACAGACGCGGCAGTTTTTCGAGATGCACTGTGATTGACGCAGGTGATCGGGGGCTTCGGCCTTCCTTCGCTTTCTCCGGCGGCGCTGGCCGCCTTAACGCAGACTTCTAGGGTTTTTCATGACGCGCTACATATTCGTCACGGGCGGTGTTGTTTCTTCATTGGGGAAAGGCATTGCCTCGGCTTCCCTGGCGGCCATCCTGGAAGCGCGGGGCCTGAAGGTCACCATGCTCAAGCTGGATCCGTACATCAACGTCGATCCGGGCACCATGAGCCCGTTCCAGCACGGTGAAGTGTTCGTCACCCACGATGGCGCCGAGACCGACCTCGACCTGGGCCACTACGAGCGGTTCATCCGCACCACCATGACCCAGAACAACAACTTCACCACCGGCCGCATCTACGAGCACGTGCTGCGTAAAGAGCGTCGTGGTGATTACCTGGGCGCGACCATCCAGGTCATCCCGCACATCACCGACGAGATCAAGCGTCGCATCATCAAGGGTGCCGGCGATGCCGACGTGGCCCTGGTGGAAATCGGTGGTACCGTGGGTGACATCGAGTCGCAGCCGTTCCTCGAGGCCATCCGCCAGCTGCGCGTCGAAGTGGGCTCCAAGCGCGCCATGCTGATGCACCTGACCCTGGTCCCGTACATCGCCACCGCGGGCGAAACCAAGACCAAGCCGACCCAGCACTCGGTCAAGGAGCTGCGCTCCATCGGCCTGCAGCCTGACGTGCTGATCTGCCGCTCCGACCACCCGGTCGATGCCTCGTCGCGTCGCAAGATCGCGCTGTTCACCAACGTTGAAGAGCGTGCGGTGATTTCGCTGGAAGACGTCGACACCATCTACAAGATCCCGGGCGTACTGCACGCACAGGGCCTGGACGATTTCGTCGTCGAGCGTTTCGGCCTGCAGTGCAGCGGCGCCGACCTGTCCGAATGGGACAAGGTGGTCGATGCCAAGCTCAACCCTGAGCATGAAGTGACCATCGCCATGGTCGGCAAGTACATGGAGTTGCTGGACGCGTACAAGTCGCTGATCGAAGCGATGAGCCACGCCGGCATCACCAACCGTACCAAGGTCAACCTGCGCTACATCGATTCGGAAGACATCGAGAACCAGGGCACCAGCCTGCTCGAAGGCGCCGATGCCATTCTGGTGCCGGGCGGTTTCGGCCTGCGCGGCGTGGAAGGCAAGATCACTGCGGTGCAATACGCCCGTGAAAACAAGGTGCCGTACCTGGGTATCTGCCTGGGGATGCAGGTGGCCGTGATCGAATTCGCCCGTAACGTCATGGGCTGGAAAGACGCCAACTCCACCGAGTTCGACCGCAACAGCGGCCACCCTGTGGTCGGCCTGATCACCGAGTGGGCCGATGCCACCGGTGCCGTCGAAACCCGCAACGAGGCTTCCGACCTGGGCGGCACCATGCGCCTGGGCGCACAGGACTGCCAGCTGGCTGCCGGTTCCAAGGTCCACGACTGCTACGGCAAGGACGTGATCACCGAGCGTCACCGCCACCGCTATGAAGTGAACAACAACCTGCTGCCGCAACTGGTCGACGCTGGCCTGGTGGTTTCTGGCCGTTCCGAAGATGGCGCGCTGGTGGAAGTGGTCGAGTCCAAGGACCACCCATGGTTCGTCGCCTGCCAGTTCCACCCGGAGTTCACCTCCACCCCGCGTGACGGCCACCCGCTGTTCAGTGGTTTCGTCAAGGCAGCCCTGGCTCAGAAGAACAAGGCCTGATCAATGACCCAGAAGATCATCCGCGTCGGTAACATCGAGATCGCCAACGACAAGCCGTTCGTCCTGTTCGGCGGCATGAACGTCCTGGAGTCCCGTGACCTGGCAATGAAGGTCTGCGAGGAGTACGTGCGGGTTACCGAGAAGCTCGGTATCCCCTACGTGTTCAAGGCCAGCTTCGACAAGGCCAACCGTTCGTCGGTGACGTCTTACCGTGGCCCGGGCATGGAAGAAGGGCTGAAGATCTTCGAAGAGATCAAGCGCACCTTCAATGTGCCGGTGATCACCGACGTGCACGAGCCTTACCAGGCCGAGCCGGTTGCCAAGGTATGCGACATCATCCAGCTGCCGGCCTTCCTGTCGCGGCAGACCGACCTGGTGGTGGCCATGGCCAAGACTGGCGCGGTGATCAACATCAAGAAGGCCCAGTTCCTCGCACCCCAGGAAATGAAACACATCCTGGCCAAGTGCGAAGAGGCCGGTAACGACCAGTTGATCCTCTGCGAGCGTGGTTCGAGCTTCGGCTACAACAACCTGGTGGTGGACATGCTCGGCTTCGGCATCATGAAGCAGTTCGAGTACCCGGTGTTCTTCGACGTGACCCACGCCCTGCAGATGCCGGGTGGCCGCGCCGACTCCGCGGGTGGCCGCCGCGCCCAGGTTACCGACCTGGCCAAGGCGGGCATGAGCCAGGGCCTGGCAGGCCTGTTCCTCGAAGCCCACCCGGACCCGGACAACGCCAAATGCGATGGCCCATGCGCCCTGCGCCTGGACAAGCTGGAGCCATTCCTGGCCCAGCTCAAGCAACTGGACGACCTGGTGAAAAGTTTTCCGACGGTAGAAACCGCGTAAAGCTCATTTCTCGGGTAAAGTACCGCCCGATCCACCCCTGACCAATCGGTCAGGGGCTCCCTTCACCCGGCCTGCCCACTGCAAATCCGCCTGGTGAACGGCAAGAATTTCTTAAGCTAAGTTGTTTTCGTCAATTCTGGAGTGCTTACAACAATGGCAAAAATCGTCGACATCAAAGGTCGTGAAGTTCTCGATTCGCGTGGCAACCCCACCGTGGAAGCCGATGTACTGCTCGACAACGGCATCATCGGCAGCGCTTGCGCGCCGTCCGGTGCTTCCACCGGCTCGCGCGAAGCGCTGGAGCTGCGTGATGGCGACAAGAGCCGTTACCTGGGCAAGGGCGTGCTGAAGGCTGTCGCCAACATCAACGGCCCGATCCGTGACCTGCTGCTGGGCAAGGACCCGGCAGACCAGAAAGCCCTGGACCGCGCCATGATCGAACTGGACGGTACCGAGAACAAGGCCAAGCTGGGCGCCAACGCCATCCTGGCTGTTTCCCTGGCTGCCGCCAAGGCCGCTGCCCAGGACCAGGACCTGCCGCTGTACGCGCACATCGCCAACCTGAACGGCACCCCGGGCCAGTACTCGATGCCGGTTCCGATGATGAACATCATCAACGGTGGCGAGCACGCCGACAACAACGTCGACATCCAGGAGTTCATGGTTCAGCCGGTAGGCGCCAAGACCTTCTCCGACGGCCTGCGCATGGGCACCGAAATCTTCCACCACCTCAAAGCCGTGCTGAAGGCCCGTGGCCTGAACACCGCCGTGGGTGACGAAGGTGGCTTCGCTCCTAACCTGGCTTCCAACGAAGACGCCCTGGGCGCCATCGCCGAAGCGGTTGAAAAAGCCGGTTACAAGCTGGGTACCGATGTGACCCTGGCCCTGGACTGCGCGGCTTCCGAATTCTATGAAGACGGCAAATACAACCTGTCCGGCGAAGGCAAGTCGTTCGACGCGGAAGGTTTCGCCGAATACCTGAAAGGCTTGACCGAGCGCTTCCCGATCATCTCGATCGAAGACGGCCTGGACGAGTCCGACTGGGCTGGCTGGAAGATCCTCACCGACAAGATTGGTGAAAAGGTACAGCTGGTTGGCGACGACCTGTTCGTGACCAACACCAAGATCCTGAAGGAAGGCATCGAGAAGGGTATCGGTAACTCGATCCTGATCAAGTTCAACCAGATCGGCTCGCTGACCGAAACCCTGGAAGCCATCCAGATGGCCAAGGCTGCCGGCTACACCGCAGTGATCTCGCACCGCTCCGGTGAAACCGAAGACTCGACCATTGCCGACCTGGCCGTCGGTACCGCTGCTGGCCAGATCAAGACCGGCTCGCTGTGCCGTTCCGACCGCGTTTCCAAGTACAACCAGCTGCTGCGCATCGAAGAGCAACTGGGTGCCAAAGCGGTTTACCGTGGTCGTGCCGAGTTTCGCGGCTAAGCAAGAGATGGTAAAAAGACAGCAGCCGGAGTTGTAGGAACGTTCGTACTGATCTTTCCTTCATCCCAACGGGTTTCTGTCAACGAAGCCTGGCCTCGGCCAGGCTTCGTGCTATTCGAGGCCCCGAAGTAACAAGTACGCGGCAGCCTTTTTAACCTGGATAACGTGATGCGCAGTCCCTATTGGGTGTTCCTCGTTCTGCTCCTGCTGCTGGGTGGCCTGCAGTACCGCCTGTGGGTGGGTAATGGCAGCCTGGCGCAAGTGACCGAACTGAAGCAGCAGATTGACGAGCAGCATGCCGAGAACGAGCGCTTGCTTGAGCGCAACCGCGTGCTCGATGCCGAAGTGCTGGAGCTGAAAAAAGGCATGGAGACCGTTGAAGAACGGGCTCGCCACGAATTGGGAATGGTCAAAGAGGGCGAAACCCTCTTCCAGTTGCCACAGAAATGATCGATACCTTACCGGCCTTCTGGGCCGTGATTCCTGCTGCGGGCGTAGGTGCCCGCATGGCTGCCGACCGCCCCAAGCAATACCTGGAGCTGGCGGGGCAGACCATTCTCGAGCACAGCCTCGACTGTTTTCTTGGCCACCCGGCCCTCAAAGGCGTGGTGGTCAGCATTGCTGACGATGACCCGTACTGGCCGGCCCTGCGTTGCGCCAGCGACCCGCGCATCCAGCGCGCCGCGGGTGGGCGCGAGCGTGCCGATTCGGTGCTCAATGCCTTGCTGTGGCTGCATGCGCAAGGCGCCTCTGACAGCGACTGGGTGCTGGTGCATGATGCTGCGCGGCCGAATTTGGCGCGCAGCGACCTGGACAAGCTGCTGTCGGAGCTGGCGGACGACCCGGTGGGTGGCTTGCTGGCGGTACCGGCGCGCGATACCCTCAAGCGTGCCGATGGCAGCGGCCGGGTAAGTGCTACCGTGGACCGCAGCACCATCTGGCAGGCCTACACACCGCAGATGTTCCGCCTTGGGGCACTGCACCGGGCGTTGGCCGAGTGCCTGGTGTCGGATGTGGTCGTGACGGATGAAGCCTCGGCCATCGAGTGGTCCGGCCAGGCGCCGCGGCTGGTGGAAGGGCGCAGTGACAACATCAAGGTCACGCGCCCCGAAGACCTGGAGTGGTTGCGTCAGCGCTGGGCTGGGCGCCGCTGAAGTCTCAAGCCCGCGAATAGGCCGGTACAGGCAATGGATTCCTTCAAGCCAGCCGATATTCCGGCAACCCCGCCAACCCCTCCTTCAGGTAATCCACCAACCGTCGCACCTTCGGCGACAGGTGCCGCTGTTGCGGATACAACGCCCACACTGCCGTATTCGGCGGCTGGTGCGCTTCCAGCAACGACACCAGAGCCCCCGTATTCAAGTGCTCCAGGACGTAATAATCCGGCAACTGGCACAACCCCATCCCCTGCAACGCCGCATCCAGCACCGCCTGCCCACTGTTGCAGCGCCAGTTCCCTTGCACCCGCTGGCTAATCTCGCGCCCATCCTGCTGCAATGCCCACAAGTCCGAACTGCCCACCAGGCAATTGTGCCTCGCCAACTCTGACAGGCTGTGTGGTCGACCATAACGTTCCAGATAAGCCGGCGAGGCACACAGGTACATGCGCCGGGGTGCGAGGCGGGCGGCCACTAACCGAGAATCGGCCAGCCGCCCCAACCGGATGGCGAGGTCCATGCCTTCGTGCAGCAAGTCGAGGGTGTGGTTGCTCAACTCCACCTCCACGCGCAACTGCGGGTACAGCGCCATGAACCGTGTCACGAGCGGCACGATGAAGCGCTCGCCGTACGCTACCGCGCACGTCATGCGCAGCAACCCCTTTGGCTCGCTGGCCAAGTCGCCCATGGCGCGCAGGGCTTCCTCGCGGCCATCCTGAAGGCGTTGGCAATGCTGCAGAAAAGTTTGCCCGGCCTCGCTCAGGGTCACCCGACGGGTACTGCGGTAGAGCAGGCGCGTTTGCAGGCGCTCCTCCAGCCGGGCGATCTGGCGACTGATGTGCGACGAGGAAACCCCCAGGCGTTCGGCCGCTGCCGTGAACTGGCCAGATTCGGCCACGGCGACGAATTCGTCGATACCTTCCCAGCGGCTGCTCATTGATTATCCCTGTATGGCAATAATGTTTTGTCTTTGCCTGGATTATTCATCAAAAGGCTGTGAATTACACTGCAGCCTGAATCGACACTCTGTCTGGAGACCTTTGATGATCAAGTCCCGTGCCGCCGTAGCCTTCGAAGCCAAGAAACCCCTGGAAATCGTCGAAGTCGACGTGGCCATGCCCAAGGCCGGTGAAGTGCTGCTGCGCGTGGTCGCCAGCGGTGTTTGCCACACCGACGCCTACACCCTGTCCGGTGCCGACCCGGAAGGCATCTTCCCGTCGATCCTCGGCCACGAAGGTGGCGCGATCGTTGAAGCGGTAGGCGAGGGCGTGACCTCGGTAGCCGTTGGCGATCATGTGATTCCGCTCTACACCCCGGAATGCGGCAAGTGCAAATTCTGCCTCTCGGGCAAGACCAACCTGTGCCAGGCCATCCGTGCTACCCAAGGCAAGGGCCTGATGCCCGACGGCACCACGCGCTTCTCCTACAAAGGCCAGCAGCTGTTCCACTACATGGGGACCTCGACCTTCTCCGAGTACACCGTGCTGCCGGAAATTTCCGTGGCCAAGATCCAGAAAGAAGCACCACTGGAAAAGGTGTGCCTGCTGGGCTGCGGCGTCACCACCGGTATCGGCGCGGTGCTCAACACCGCCAAGGTCAAGCCGGGTGATACCGTGGCCATCTTCGGCCTGGGCGGCATCGGCCTGTCGGCGGTGATCGGTGCGGTCAAGGCCAAGGCCTCGCGCATCATCGCCATCGACATCAACCCGGCCAAGTTCGAGATCGCCCGCCAGCTGGGCGCTACCGACTGCATCAACCCGAAAGACTACGACCGCCCGATCCAGGAAGTGATCGTCGACCTTACCGACGGGGGCGTGGACTTCTCCTTCGAGTGCATCGGCAACGTGCAACTGATGCGTGCGGCGCTTGAGTGCTGCCACAAGGGCTGGGGCGAGTCGGTGATCATCGGTGTGGCCGGTGCCGGCCAGGAAATCGCCACCCGTCCGTTCCAGCTGGTGACTGGCCGTGTATGGCGCGGTTCGGCGTTCGGTGGCGTGCGTGGCCGCAGCGAGCTGCCAAGCTACGTGGAAATGTCCGAGAAAGGGGAGATCCCGCTGGATACCTTCATCACCCACACCATGGGCCTGGAGGATATCAACAAAGCCTTCGACCTGATGCATGAAGGCAAGAGCATCCGCAGCGTGATCCACTTCTGAGGTACGCCATGAGCCTGGATAACATCTCCTGCCAGAAAAGCTTCGGCGGTTGGCACAAGCGTTACCGGCATCACTCCAAGGTGCTGGGCTGCGACATGGTATTTGCCGTGTACTTGCCGCCGCAGGCCGAACAGGGTGAGAAGCTGCCGGTGCTGTACTGGCTCAGCGGCCTCACCTGCACCGACGAAAACTTCATGCAGAAGGCCGGCGCCCAGCGCCTGGCCGCCGAGCTTGGGCTGATCATCGTCGCCCCCGACACCAGCCCGCGCGGCGAGCAGGTGCCGGGCGACCCGGACGGCGCCTGGGACTTCGGCCTGGGGGCGGGCTTCTACCTCAATGCCACCCAGCAGCCCTGGGCCAAGCACTACCACATGCACGACTATGTGGTGGAGGAGTTGCCCGCGCTGATCGAAGCGCACTTCCCGGCATCGGGCGAGCGCAGTATCAGTGGTCACTCCATGGGCGGGCATGGCGCGCTGGTGTGCGCCTTGCGCAACCGGGGGCGTTACCGTTCGGTGTCGGCATTCTCGCCGATCAGCAACCCGATGGACTGCCCATGGGGCGAGAAGGCCTTCAGCCGTTACCTGGGTGACGACCGTGCGCGCTGGCGTGAGTGGGATGCCAGCGTGCTGTTGGCCGAAACGCCGGCCGGCGAGTGCCCGCCGTTGCTGGTGGACCAGGGCGACCGTGACGATTTTCTCGAAAAGCAGCTCAGGCCTGAAGCGCTGGAGCAGGCGGCACGCAAAGGGGGGCATGAACTGACCCTGCGCCTGCAGCCGGGTTATGACCACAGCTACTACTTCATTGCCAGCTTCATCGAGGAACATCTGCGCCATCATGCGGTGGCACTGGGGCGGGTGTAACAGCCCGGTCCAAAAGCCGCCAAACCCGCTGCAAAGCAGGTAGAATCACGCCCTGACTCATTCAGGGCGTTTTCTTATGCGTATTGGCCACGGCTACGATGTGCACCGTTTCTGCGACGGTGATTTCATTACCCTGGGCGGGGTGCGTATCCCCCACAAATACGGCCTGCTGGCCCACTCCGACGGCGACGTGCTGCTGCACGCCCTTAGCGATGCCGTGCTGGGTGCTGCGGCGCTGGGCGATATCGGCAAGCACTTCCCCGACACCGACCCACAGTTCAAGGGGGCCGACAGCCGCGTGCTGCTGCGCCATGTGGTCGGCATCGTCCAGGCCAAGGGCTGGAAGGTCGGCAACGTCGACGCCACCATTGTCGCTCAGGCGCCGAAGATGGCCCCGCACATCGAGACCATGCGCCAGCTGATCGCCGAGGACCTGCAGGTCGAGCTCGACCAGGTCAACGTCAAGGCCACCACCACCGAAAAGCTGGGCTTCACCGGCCGCGAGGAGGGTATTGCCGTGCATTCGGTCGCCCTGCTGCTGCCAGCATGACCGAACTGGAACTGCTGGGCCCGCGCGCATCGGGCGAACCCCTGGGCACCGCCATCCTCAAGGCGGTTGCCGAAGACTTCCAGGTCGACGAAGTGCTCGATATCCCGCTCTCGGGCCAGGGCGAGCACTTGTGGCTGTGGGTCGAGAAGCGTGACCTGAACACCGAAGAGGCCGCTCGCCGCCTGGCGCGCGCCGCCGGTGTGCCGGTGCGCACCATCAGCTATGCCGGGCTCAAGGACCGTCAGGCCCTGACCCGTCAGTGGTTCAGCCTGCACCTGCCAGGCAAGGCCGACCCTGACCTGTCACGTGCCGAGGATGCCAACCTGCGCGTGCTCAAGCAGGTGCGTCACCAGCGCAAGCTGCAGCGTGGCGCGCATTCGGCCAACGGCTTCACCCTGCGCCTGACGGCCCTGGCTGCGGATCACCAGGCGCTGGATGCGCGCCTGGAACAGCTGAAGCAGCACGGTGTACCCAACTATTTCGGCACCCAGCGCTTCGGTCACGACGGCGGCAACGTCCATGACGCCCTCGACTGGGCGGCGCGCAAAGCCTTGCCCGAGCAGCGCAATGTACGTTCGCGGCTGCTTTCGGCCGGGCGCAGCTACCTGTTCAATCAGGTGCTGGCTGCGCGTGTCGCTGAAGGTAGCTGGGCGCGGGCGCAGGTCGGCGACCTGCTGGCATTCACTGACAGCCGTAGCTTTTTCCCGGCGGGAGAGGCGGAATGTGCCGACCCGCGCCTGGCGATTCTCGATCTGCACCCGACCGGCCCGATGTGGGGTGAGGGCGCTTCGCCTGCTGACGGGGCCACTGCCCGCTTGGAAAACGCCGTCGGTGCAGAGCAACCGGCACTTTGCCAGTGGTTGGCCCAGGCGGGCATGGATCACGAACGGCGCATTTTGCGGCTCCCTATTGGCGGCCTGACATGGCATTATCCCGAGCCTGATATCCTGCAACTGGAATTCGTCCTGCCGGCCGGATGCTTCGCCACCGTGGTGGTGCGTGAAGTCGTGGATCTGGTGTCGGCAGGGCAGACGGACAGCCCATGCGTATTCTGATTTCGAACGACGACGGTGTTACCGCGCCCGGCATCGCCGCGCTGCACGCTGCGCTGGCGGATTACGCCGAGTGCTCGGTGATCGCCCCGGAGCAAGACAAGAGCGGCGCCAGCAGTTCGCTGACGCTGGACCGGCCACTGCACCCGCAAACCCTGGCCAACGGTTTCATCAGCCTGAACGGCACGCCGACCGACTGTGTGCACCTGGGGCTCAATGGGCTGTTGCCGCACACGCCGGACATGGTCGTGTCGGGGATCAACCTCGGTGCCAACCTGGGCGATGACGTGCTGTATTCGGGCACGGTCGCCGCAGCGTTGGAAGGCCGCTTCCTGGGTGGCACGTCGCTGGCGTTTTCGCTGTTGTCGCGCCAGCCGGACAATCTGCCGACCGCGGCCCATATCGCCCGCCGCCTGGTCGAGGCCCAGTCGCGCCTGGCGCTGCCACCACGCACTGTGCTCAA
Source organism: Pseudomonas sp. URIL14HWK12:I5 (assembly GCF_900176445.1). Lineage (NCBI taxonomy): Bacteria > Pseudomonadati > Pseudomonadota > Gammaproteobacteria > Pseudomonadales > Pseudomonadaceae > Pseudomonas > Pseudomonas sp. URIL14HWK12:I5. The sequence goes on along the minus strand of NZ_FWXQ01000003.1, from coordinate 456,609 downwards.
CGTAAACATTCCCAACCTGCCGCTGGAGCACATTCGTGGCATCCGGCTCACCCGCCTCGGTCACCGGGCGCGGGCGGCGGCACCGACCAAGGTGGTCAACCCGCGCGGCAAGGAAGGTTACTGGATCGCCGTGGCCGGCGATGCCGAGGACGGTGGCCCGGGTACCGACTTCCACGCGGTGATGCAGGGCTATGTATCGATCACCCCGTTGCAACTCGACCGCACCTTCAATGATGCCTTCGAGCAGCTCGACGGTTGGCTGGAGGGCCTGCTCTGATGCGCGAGGACGATATGCTGCGCCGCGGCATCGGCATGACCTCCCAGCGTACCCGGGAGCGGCTGATCCAGCGTCTGTGCGAAGAGGGCGTTTCGAACACCAAGGTGCTCGACGTGATTCGTCGCACCCCGCGCCACCTGTTCGTCGACGAGGCACTGGCGCATCGTGCCTACGAAGACACCGCATTGCCCATCGGTCACAACCAGACCATCTCGCAACCGTTCATGGTTGCCCACATGAGTGAGCTGCTGCTCGAGGCCGGGCCGTTGGACAAGGTGCTGGAGATCGGTACCGGCTCAGGTTACCAGACGGCGATCCTGGCCCAGCTGGTGGAACGGGTGTTTTCGGTGGAGCGTATCAAGGTGCTGCAGGACCGGGCCAAAGAGCGCCTGGTGGAGCTGAACCTGCGCAACGTGGTATTCCGCTGGGGCGATGGCTGCGAAGGCTGGCCGGCGCTGGCACCGTACAACGGCATCATCGTCACGGCGGTGGCGCCAGAAGTGCCGCAGGCATTGCTTGATCAGCTTGCCCCCGGGGGGCGCATGGTGATTCCGGTAGGGGCGGCCGGCGAAGCGCAGCAACTGATGCTGATCGTGCGCGAGGAGCATGGATTCTCCCGGCGCGTGCTGGGGGCCGTACGCTTCGTCCCGCTGCTCAATGGTCCGCTGGCCTGAGGCTGGCGGGTATGACTCGCGCGGTATTTTTGCCCCAGCGGCGAATTCTTGCCGCTTCGCCCTGTCTATCTGGCGGTACGAAGCGCTAGCTCGCACCGGGGTATTGCAACAGCCTTTTGCACCCGCCTGCCAATAATGGCCGGCTTGGTTATAATTGCAACAATATTGCATTTCTTGTCTTCATATCGTTTTTCGGCACCATGAGGGGAGCGCGGGTGGGTCACACAGTCATTCGGCAGCGCAAGGACGGGTCGGGTTTCAAGCTTCTGGTGATTGCACTGGCCATGGGCACGCTACTGGTGGGTTGCTCGAGCACCAGCAGCAACAGCAGCGCGCGGGTGGTCGACCGCAATAACACCGTGCCCAAGCGCCCGGCGGTGACGTCCGGGCAGTACGTCGTCAAGCCGGGTGACACGCTGTTCTCCATTGCCTTCCGCTATGGCTGGGACTACAAGGAGCTGGCCGCACGCAACGGCATCGCGGCGCCTTATACCATTCGCCCGGGGCAAGCGATTCGTTTCAGCAGCGGTTCCAGCAGCAGTACCACGGTGGTGTCCAGCCCCTCTTCATCGAGCCGCACCACGGTCACCCGCAGGCCCGTGGGCACTACTGCCGTGACACCTGCCAACACCAGCAAACCGGCAACGCCGGCAACCTCCGCCAGTACGCCGGTTGCCACCACCGTGCCTGCGGCAGAGCGCGCGGTAGGCGGCTGGACCTGGCCTGCCAACGGCGTGCTGATTGGAAAATTCGCTTCAAACGGTAGTTTGAATAAAGGCATTGATATCGCCGGTGATTTGGGACAGCCTGTTTTTGCTGCGTCTGATGGTGCGGTGGTTTACGCCGGGAGTGGTTTAAGGGGCTACGGCGAGCTGATCATCATCAAGCACAGTGATACCTACGTCAGTGCCTACGGCCACAACCGCAGGCTGTTGGTTCGGGAGGGACAGCAGGTCAAGGCAGGGCAGTCGATTGCTGAAATGGGGTCTACGGGCACAGATCGGGTGAAGCTGCATTTCGAGATTCGCCGCCAGGGCAAACCCGTCGATCCACTCCAGTTCCTGCCACGCCGTTGATCGTTGTACCCGGCCTGTTCCTGTGATGTAGAGGGGACAGGCTCAAGCGCTGCCAGGGATAAAGGTGCCGCTCGAGTCTGAGTTCGAACTCAGCAAAGGACTATAACAATGGCTCTCAGTAAAGAAGTGCCGGAGTTTGACATCGACGATGACGTCCTCCTGATGGAGACGGGTATCGTTTTGGAAACGGATGTGGTGTCAGACGAACCTGCTGTATCTTCGGTTCGGACGAGGGCCAAGTCGGGCTCTTCGCTCAAGCAACACAAGTACATCGATTACAGCCGGGCGCTCGATGCCACCCAGCTGTATCTCAACGAAATCGGCTTCTCGCCGCTGCTTTCGCCGGAAGAGGAAGTGCATTTTGCGCGTTTGTCGCAAAAGGGTGACCCTGCTGGCCGCAAGCGCATGATCGAAAGCAACCTGCGCCTGGTTGTCAAAATTGCCCGTCGTTACGTGAACCGTGGCCTGTCGCTGCTCGACCTGATCGAGGAGGGCAACCTTGGGCTGATCCGTGCGGTCGAGAAGTTCGACCCGGAGCGTGGTTTCCGTTTCTCGACCTATGCGACCTGGTGGATTCGCCAGACCATCGAGCGGGCGATCATGAACCAGACCCGCACCATTCGCTTGCCGATCCACGTGGTCAAAGAGCTGAACGTCTACCTCCGCGCGGCCCGTGAGCTGACCCAAAAGCTGGACCACGAACCCTCCCCGGAAGAAATCGCTACGTTGCTGGAGAAGCCCGTCGCCGAGGTCAAGCGCATGCTCGGCCTGAACGAGCGGGTGTCTTCGGTGGATGTGTCGCTTGGCCCGGATTCGGACAAGACCCTGCTCGACACCCTGACCGACGACCGCCCGACGGACCCGTGCGAGCTGCTACAGGATGACGACCTGTCGCAGAGCATCGACCAGTGGCTGGGGGAGTTGACCGACAAGCAGCGGGAAGTGGTGGTACGCCGCTTTGGTCTGCGCGGGCATGAAAGCAGCACCCTGGAGGATGTTGGGCTGGAGATCGGCCTGACCCGGGAACGGGTGCGGCAGATCCAGGTAGAAGGGCTCAAGCGCCTGCGTGAGATCCTGGAGAAGAACGGCCTGTCCAGCGAGTCGTTGTTCCAGTAGCGACAGCCTGCTTCACAAAGCGCCCCGATGACCTCGGGGCGTTTTTGTGTGTGATGAAAACAGTCTTTCGTTTGCGTCTGTCGGGGGGCTACAAAGCAGTCCCGAGATGTATGGCGCTACCTCGGTAACATTGCATGTAAGCCTTTTCTTACTTGTTTTGTAAGCTATCTATGCAAGTCTCAGTAAATCATTGTCGTTTTCAGCCCCGGTATTTTTCCAACTCATTGAAAATCATGCGTTATTTTGCTGTGTGGAAATGTGTCCCATGTAATACCTTGTGAGGTTTCGCGCTTGCCCGCTCAGCTGAAGCCGCTAGTATTCGAACTGTGCACACGGACATGCACAGGCTTCCAGGGAGGAGGCCAAGGACATCGCAAGACGCGATTTCATCAGGATGATGTTTGGGACAAGCAGGGACTACGGAAAAAATGTGGGCGGGTCAAACCGCCCCTTTTTTTTGCCTGCAGGAAAACAAAAAAGGCCCCGAGGGGCCTTTTTCGTGTCTGGGCGCTATCAGCGCTCCAGGTCTGCAATCTTGCCGGTCTTGCCGTCCCACTCTTCAGCGTCCGGCAGGGCGTCCTTACGCTCGGTGATGTTCGGCCAGACTTCCGCCAGTTCGGCGTTCAGCTCGATGAAGTTCTCCATCCCGGCAGGGATTTCGTCTTCCGAGAAGATGGCTTGTGCTGGGCACTCCGGTTCGCACAAGGCGCAGTCGATGCACTCGTCCGGGTGGATGACCAGGAAGTTCGGGCCTTCGTAGAAGCAGTCCACCGGACAGACTTCCACGCAGTCGGTGTATTTGCATTTGATGCAGTTGTCGGTGACGACGAAGGTCATTTCTAGTTCTCTCCTCAGGCGACGGCGGCGGCCCTTCCTCTCAGGGCCGCGCGGTTTACAGGTATGTGGCTGCAGGCCAGGCTAATAACCTGCAGCACCAGCAAACCGCGGCGGATTCTACCAGCTTGTAGTGGCTGCCGTTATAACAGGTTCTTTAGTTGATATAACATTTCGATAGCTTGACGCGGGGTCATGTCGTCCAGCTGCAGCTTGCCCAGCTTCTCGATGGCCGGGTGTGGCAGGCTGGCGAACAGGTCGCTCTGGTGCGGCACTTGTGGCGTGTCCTTGGCTTTTTGGGCCGGGGCCGGCTCATGCGGCAGGCTGGTGGTTTCCAGGCGCCCCAGGTGTTCGCGGGCGCGCTGGATGACCGCCGTCGGCACGCCGGCCAGTTGCGCCACGGCCAGGCCGTAGCTTTGGCTGGCAGGGCCCGGCAGAACGTGGTGCAGGAACACGATACGTTCGTTGTGCTCGGTGGCATTGAGGTGCACGTTGGCCACCAGCGGCTCGCTCTCCGGCAGCACGGTGAGCTCGAAGTAGTGGGTGGCGAACAAGGTGTAGGCACGCAATTGCGCCAGGCGCTCGGCGGCGGCCCAGGCCAGCGACAGGCCGTCGAAGGTGCTGGTGCCACGGCCGACTTCATCCATCAGCACCAGGCTGCGGTCGGTGGCGTTGTGCAGAATGTTGGCGGTTTCGCTCATCTCGACCATGAAGGTCGAGCGCCCGCCAGCCAGGTCGTCACTGGAGCCGATGCGGGTGAAGATGCGGTCGACCAGTGACAGCTCGCAGCTGGCTGCCGGTACGAAGCTGCCGATGTGCGCCAGCAGCACGATCAGGGCCGTCTGGCGCATGTAGGTGGACTTACCGCCCATGTTCGGGCCGGTGATGATCAGCATGCGCGTGCTGTTGTCCAGGCCCAGGTCGTTGGCCACGAATGGCGTGGTCAGCACCTGTTCCACCACCGGGTGGCGGCCCTGCTCGATGCGAAGGCACGGCTCGTCGACGAAGCGCGGGCAGTTAAGGTCGAGGTTCAGCGCACGTTCGGCCAGGTTGCTGAGTACATCCAGTTCGGCCAGGGCGGCGGCGCTGTCCTGCAGCGGCGCCAGGTGGCTGATCAGGGTTTCCAGCAGGGCGTCGTAGAGCATCTTCTCGCGGGCAAGGGCGCGGCTTTTGGCCGACAGTGCCTTGTCCTCGAACGCTTTCAGCTCAGGGGTGATGAAACGCTCGGCACCCTTGAGCGTCTGGCGGCGGATGTAGTCGCCCGGTGCCTGTTCGGCCTGCTTGGTCGGCAGCTCGATGAAGTAGCCATGCACGCGGTTGTAGCCGACCTTGAGGTTGGCCAGCCCGGTGCGGGCCTTTTCCCGGGCTTCCAGGTCGATCAGGAACTGGCCTGCGTTTTCGCTGATGGCCAGCAGCTCGTCCAGCTCGCTGTCATAGCCGGCCTTGAGCACGCCGCCGTCGCGGATTACCGCCGGCGGGTTGTCGATGATTGCACGCTCCAGCAGGCTGGCCAGCTCCGGGTAGGTGCCGGTAATGGCTGCCAGGCGCGCCAGGTGCGGCGCCTCAAGCTCGGTCATGGCGTTTTGCAGCTCGGGCAACGCGCCCAAGGCATCGCGCAGGCGCGCCAGGTCACGAGGGCGGGCATTGCGCAGGCCGATACGGGCGAGGATGCGCTCGATATCGCCAATTTCCTTCAGTTGTGGCTGCAGCTTCTCGAAGCGGTAGTTGTCGAGCAGGCAACGGATCGAGTCCTGACGTGCTTGCAGTACTTTGAGGTCGCGCAACGGCCGGTTCAGCCAACGGCTCAGCAGGCGGCTGGCCATGGCGGTCTGGCAACGATCGACCACCGATTGCAGGGTGTTGTCACGCCCACCCGCCAGGTTGACGTCCAGCTCCAGGTTGCGCCGGCTGGCGCCATCGAGGATGACCGTGTCGTCCAGGCGCTCGTGGCGCAAGCTGCGCAGGTGCGGCAGGGCAGTGCGCTGGGTTTCCTTGGCGTAGGTTAGCAGGCAACCGGCGGCGCCAATGGCCAGGGTCAGCTTGTCGCAGCCAAAGCCTTTGAGGTCCTTGGTTGCGAACTGCTGGCACAGCGCCTTGCGCGCCGAATCGCGGTCGAAGTCCCACGGGGCGCGGCGGCGGGCGCCCGGACGCTTCTCGGCAGGCAGGTCGCGTGGCCAGTCGTCGGGGATCAATAGCTCGACCGGGTTCAGGCGCTCGAGTTCGGCCAGCAGGTTTTCCCAGCCCTTGATCTCCTGCACGCTGAAGTTGCCGCTGGTGATGTCCAGTACGGCCAGGCCGAACAGGCGTTCGTCACCGAGCAGCGCGGCAATCAGGTTGTCGCGGCGTTCGTCGAGCAGGGCTTCGTCGCTGACCGTGCCGGGAGTGATGATGCGCACCACCTGGCGTTCGACCGGGCCCTTGCTGGTGGCCGGGTCGCCGATCTGTTCGCAGATCACCACCGATTCGCCCAGCTTGACCAGCTTGGCCAGGTAGCCTTCCAGCGAATGGAACGGAATCCCGCACATGGGGATGGACTGGCCAGCCGACTGACCGCGCGCGGTCAGGGTGATGTCCAGCAGTTTTGCGGCCTTCTTGGCATCTTCGTAGAAGATCTCGTAGAAGTCGCCCATGCGGTAGAACATCAGTTGGTCCGGGTGCTGGTTTTTCAGCTTCCAGTACTGCTGCATCATTGGTGTGTGGTCGGAAAGACTGGACATTCAAGGCCTTACAGCTGTTCGTCTATTAGACAATCGCGATCTGTCTAAAATTAAGTCGGGTATTCTGCCAAGATTCGTCCGCTTTTGGGACAGAGATTTCATCAGATAAAGCGTGATTGCATATTGGCACTGCCATTTCACCCATGTACCATTCGCGTCCGAATCAAGCGTTGGTAGGCGAAGCATTGGAAGCTGCAGCAAATGATCAGCTGGACGAAATCGTAAGGGTTCCCGCCAAAATTCGGCTGGAGCTTCCCAACGAAATCTCTCGTGCCTCGGTTCAGCCTGTCATAGATCAGCTGAACGCAGCACAGCCTGGTAGCAGCTTCGAGCTACATCTACGCCACAACGGCGGCGGGTGTGTAGCAACGATGATTGATCTGATCGTGGCACTGAACGAGACCAAGGGAATGGTGGAAATCACCTTTGGTCGATACGTCATGAGTGCTGCTGCCACTATTTGGCTATGGTTCTTGGTAAGAGCCACCGAGAACGTGCGATCTCTGCCTCCCCTCAAGCCTGGTGTGGTGATGTACCACCGGCCGAGGAGAACGCAGCAAGGAGAATATCTCTGCTTTGCAGACGAGGTTGAGCCTGAGCATCCGCTCAAGGAACCCTTGCAGCAGCAGTTCAAGCTGTTCGATGACCTCTTTATGGATGTCTATACAGCATTGCTTTTAATGGCTCCTGATGGTTCTGTAAGAGACGCCCCATCAGAAAGCTTGATTTGTGAGGAGGACGGGCTAACGTATCGTCATTGGCTAGCCCGACTCAAAGACGCATACCTGGGGAACCAAGACGTTTTGATTCCCGTCTGATAGAAATGAAAGACAGTGAGAAAGTGAGAAAGGGAATGGGAGATATGCATATGGTTGGGAAATCGTTGCGAAATCTAAGGCCCATGTCGCAGACAGCGCGAAAGGAAAACCTTGAGAAATCTCGAAAGTCGATCGCTGATTTCAAGCAAGCATCGCGTGATATTCACCAAATTTGTGCTGCCAACGGTCTGGCTGAGCCAGTACTGATGGCCTGATCCTTTGATCAGAAGCACAGAAAAGGCCCCTCATTTGAGGGGCTTTTTCGTTGGGCTGGATACGGATGTTTTTTCCAATGCGACTGACCTTGGGCCGGTTGCAACTTTGATATCTCGAAGGCGCAGATAGCGCTGAGTCATCCGGCCATCTGTGTGGCCACCCAGCCTCTGGGCATCATTACCCTGTTTGTCGGTATCGGTCAGCGACTTGGCTCTAAGGTCGTGGATGGTAGCTCCGGTGACTTTGGCCTTATCGCAGGCCTTCTTGAATGCATCCTTCACCGTTTCATAGGAGACCGGCTTGCCACCGCCCCGGGTGCAGAACAAGGTGAGCCCGCGAACCTTCCTGGGTATGGCCTTGGCCCTCGCGATCAGCTGCTCCAAGTCCGGTGTCATGCCCACGATGAGCTTGGCCCCAGTCTTCTGCTGGTCGAAGGCGATGCCCTTTTCGCTGATGTCCGAGAGTTTGATGGCCAGCACATCGCCAATGCGCTGCCCTGTGAGGTAGCACATTTCGAGAATCGACCGGATGTACGGGGACGCTGCGCCGCAAATCGCCGCAAATTCCTCGTCGGTGATGTACCGGTCCCGCTTCTTCTCGGCATGCCGCTTGATGCCGGTGCAGGGGTTGGAGTCGATAATCTGCTGTTCCAGCGCGTAGGCGAACACCATCCGCAGGAACGAGATCACCCGGTTGGCCATGTTCGGCGTGTCGGACATGTGCAGCTTGAGTGCGGCCACATGCCTCGGCAGCACCTGGCGTGGCTCAAACTCTGCCAGGTTTTTCTTGAGCTTCAGGGCTGCGGCCTCGTACTGCTTCACGGTGTTTTCCGCCAACCGCCCACGCATCGCGTCCAGCGCGTCATCGATCAGCTTCGGCATTCCGCCCTGTCCGTTACCGCCCATGATCTTGGCGTAGGCGAGCAGGGCGCCCTGGTAGTCCTTGTCCAGGCGCTCCCACTTTCCTTTCCTGACCAGGTAGTACGCGCCGTGCTTCATGTACATGCACGGCGGAAGATGCCTGTCCTTCTTTCGCGGCCTCATCGGTCGTCCCTTCTATCAAAACCGGAGTTCCGGTCCTTTCTTCTCAGCATGCCCGCCCAGGCGGGCGAGCACGACTTGTCTCAGCACCTTCGGCTTGCCGTCGGCGCCCAGCACATACCCAAATTTCTCTGCCTGCAACCAGCGGACCTGGTCCTTGGGGCGGAGGTAGCCCGTCATGTCGGCTACCTCATCCGGGGTCATGAACATGGTTTGTCTCCACGCCGCCGGTGGCGGCAGGTTGGTGGTCAGGCCGGAATCTTTTCGAGCACCGCGTCAGCCACCTTGATAGCGGATTGGGCGTCGTTGACGTAGGCAGGGTCGAAGCCACCGGCGTAATGGATAACGCGCTGGCAGGCGTCCAGTTCTTTGCGCGCCAGGCGCAGCGCCTGGGTCAGTTCCTCCTGCAGCGCACCCTCGGCACGGCCTATATCCCAGAACTCTTTGCCCCAATGGCCTTCCGGCGGAGGGTTGCTGTTCTGTTTGCCGAAGGCCATGGCGCCGATGATGGCGTCACAGAGCAGACGCTTGTAGATGTTCTCGCCATCAAGGCCGAGGCCACCGCGCCGACGCAGAGTGCTGACGACCTCGTCGACGTTCAGGCCGCTGTCCTTGAGCACGATGTCGAGCTCTGGTTTGTCGGTGGTGTAAATCACCAGGGCCAGCTTGGCCTCTGGCCAGAGCGCAGCGGCCAGGCGTTCCAGGCAGTCGTTTGCGGTTTGGTGGAATCGATCAGTTGCGGACATATGGAATCCTCGCCCGCCCATGTCGGCGGGCTCATGTGGTTTAATCGGGATTCAATAGGAGGAACGATATGGCCAAGGAAACTAGAAAGCCGTGGGGCTACGCAGCTGTCACACTGATACCAACTGGTATCGGGTTCGCTTTCAGTGGGCTGATGACAGAGCAGCCTGCATTCATCTATAGCGGCCTTGGCATGGCCATACCGGGTGTGTTGCTGGCTGTGACGCATTTCTGGTCGGCGCGCCGGCGGGCTTGAGTAGTAGGGGGAGGGGTTAGGCTTTCCGAGGCGTTTCGCCGGCTGTCCGGGCTTTCAGCATCAGCGCTTCTATAGGTTCCCGTTTTTCTGGATGCTTCCTGTGCCAGGCAGCATCACCAATCACATAATCGCCACCAGGTGAGCCGCGCCTGATTCGCTCGGGGTATTTACCGTGCTGGCGGTACCACTCAAGCTCGAAAAGTCTTGGGTTGCTCATCGCAGCCCCCTGTAGATCAGGTAAGCCATGTAGGCGAGGGCTATCATGGCTTCCACCTCTTGCCGACGCGGTACACCATCATCATGTTGTGATGGATCGGAACTTTGAGGACGTGATCGAAGAACTCGCCCTTTCCAGAGATGAATCCGGTAGGCACCTTGGTTCCTCCGGCGCCGAATTCACGCCAGCATTCTTCGCCGCCGTTATTTTCCCAGTAGGAGCGCTCGCGTTTTGGGATCTCATCGTAGGTTTTTTCGAACACGGAGATATCCGGGATATCACAGATCCGGCGCCATGCGGGATTGCGTTTGCACCATTCAGCAGCATGCTGAGAGGCTTGATCGACAGAGTAGAATTCCTTGGTGCTTTGTTCGGTCATAGCATCAGCTCCTTCGGCACCTGGACGGTATCGCCTAGCATCAACGCAACCACCACACCGCAGGCCGCTATGGTTTCAGTGGTCCCGCCCATGAGCACGTCCTTATCATCGATCGTTCTCCAGGCTGCCCAGCAGTCCGAACCGTGCTGAGGGGCGTGAAGGCTGATGTTGTGCTTGCGTATCAGGGCGCCGGCCAGCGACCAGTTCTCGTGTGGGTCATACCGAACATCGCGGATGGTGACCTCGCCGGTGTAGCGCACGAAGACCCGCCACGGGTTGCCGTAGATTGGCGGGGCGAGGAGCACGTCGAGCCCTTCAGCTTTGCCGACGGCCCAGGCCAACTGCTCGCCAACCAGGTCGGCTGTCTTCACTTCGATCAGGTCGGTCATGGCCGTTCACCTCGAAACGCCCGGTATCCGGCGGCGATTGTCTCTCCGAAAAGCAGCCAGGCCACCCACGCTGCACACAGTGGGTACCAGGCCCAGTCCGGCACGAACTGGAGCTGCCAGATGAAGGGGAGGCCGATGGCGAGCACGATCAGGCAGAAGACAATCATGAACAGGTGAAGCCCCAGATCACGCTTACCGGTTCGGTTCATGGCAGATAGCGCGGCGCGCAGTCGCTCTTTTGTAGGGCTCACAGTTGATACCTCTCATCAATCCAGCGCCCAGGCGCCAGAGCGGGTGTAGGTTCGGGTTGGGTTTCGTGCGGGGAGAGCTGGCGCTCGTGATGGGTAACGCAAGGCGCCGCCTGCTCGTCCTTGTGGTGACTCATCCACGATGCGCCGATCAGCGCGCCAATGGCGCCGTAGGTCAGAACCTCGATCAGCCAGCCGATCATGCGTGCACCTCGCTTGCGCCGGCGCCGGTGGCCAGCAGCAGGAGGCAGAGGGCGAGGCGGTTCATGATGGTTCGTTTCCTTCACGCATGGCGCGCAGCTTGTCGCGCTTAATGATTTCGGTGCACTCCTGCAACCCGTGGCAGCATTGATCTGGCATGCCTTCGTTGAAGGTGTAACAACAGTCCGCGCAAACCCAAGGGCATTCGCCGTGGGCGGCGCGATCTGTCCAGTCGCGCGTAACCTGGTCCAGCGCACTGATGTAATCCGGCAGCTTGTTTGCGGGCATTTCGGTGACGGTGATTTCGAAGTCGCTCATATGCTTACCTCGCCGTTGTAGCGCTTGTAGTCTTCACCGAACTCCCAGCAGTAGGTCGCCGGCCAAGCGCCTGGCGTGCCTGCCTCGACGAACACGTATCGGTGCGCAAACTCTCCAGAGCGATCCGGCACCGTCTTGCACCATTTGTGCTGCGGGCCACCCAGGAACCAGCCCGGGTGTTCCTTCACGGCTTCAGCCATGAACACATCCAGGTCGTGGTGACCCTTGCTCATAGCGATATATGTGTCGCTGCCGACGCTTTGCACCTCCAGCGGATACTGTTTTGCAGGCATGCGGGTTCCTTGGCCGCCATATCGCGGCAGTGAATAGAGGGGGAGGGACACAGCTCAATAGCGAAACGGTTCAAGCGAACCGCCCAATGGTCCAGCGCGCTAAAGATTTGTGTGCGTTACTAGGTGGTCATGAATAAGGAAAATAAAGATGAGAACTCGAGGCTCGAAATACTGGGGCTGGGCAGACCCGGCCCTACATTCACGATGTCATGAGGAGTCCTACGCCGACGGGGTGAGCATCGATGTTCAGGTCCGGCTGTCCAGCGAGGGCGTAACGCAGCTGTTCATCGGTGTCTATACATCAGCGGTCATACCCTTGCTTGAGGAGGCTTACGACTCTCGGCCTCACGAAACCATGACTCAGGCCCTGGCCTGGGGTGTGGGCCGGGCTCGAGCCGCCGCTGCTGAACGCTCGCCTTCCATGCCCCGGGTTTCGGGGCAGCGATAGAGGGGAGAGGGGTTGCAGCTGGGCGGAGTACAAATGTGCTCCATGCGTCAGGCGGGCTCTTGGATAGTGTTCGGCTGAATCGCGAGACCCCTGACGGCTTCGCTGTAGATGTACTTAATCTTGTCCCAGGGGATGATGTGGCGCTGGCCGTACTCACCCTCGCCATCGCATATCTCGCAGCCTTCAACAGGCTCATCCAGTTCGCGGCATTCCGGGCATTCCTGGGTGACCTCCAGCTTGAACTCACCGCGCAGCAGTGCCTTGGCGCCGTTCTCGGCCGTTAGCCGCTTGGGCATCAGGCAGTATCCGTCAGGGATGGATACCAACGGTCCAACAGGGACAATCGGCAGCCCAGTCTCCGCTGCATCCCTCTCTGCCTCTTCTTTGGTCCACCAGATGGCAGTACCAACCATCCAGGCTAATGGTTCGGGGTGGGGCTGCGGAGCTTGCGCCTGTCCGGCGATCTGCGCGACTCCAATCCGCAGGTGCTGGCGAGCTTGGGCATGTGCCATTTCGTGGGATGTGGCTTCACGAACCGAGTAGGGCAGGCCTCCAGTAATTTTCCTGAACACCCAGCCGTAATGGCTGAGGTTCTTGTCCATTTGGATTAGGTGCAGGCCGTCGTCGCATGCTATCCAGCCGTCGGCGTCGTTGGATCGGTTTTCTGTGGGCATGGGGATACCTCGCGGCTATAGTTCGCCAAGGGCTTTAAGGGGATGAACTTTGTCATTTTGTTTAGCATTCACTGACGCAGACTGGTCGTTGACGAAAGATGCGTTCTCCATCATCGGTACAATCATCAGTGGCGTAATGGTCGGAGTGGCGATCTACTTCGGTCGTGCAGGTCTTCATACCTGGAGAAGGCAGCTCCGAGGGTCGTCAGATCACGACTTAGCACGGCGAATTTTGATTGAACTCTACAGGCTGCGGGATGCGATTCAGAGGGCCCGGTCGCCAGCTATCTTTTCGTTCGAGTCAATGCCCTTCGATGGCGAAGTCGAATCAGCAGATCCCAGGCAAGCAAGCTTCGACTCGTCGTCCAGAGCATATCGTCGCCGGATGGCGGCGATGGATGAGGCTAGACATCCATTGCTAGCCACAATGCTGGAGGCAGAAGCTGTATGGGGCAAGCGTCTGAAAGAGTTGATAGCTCCAGTTTTCAAGCTGGAGCGGGAATTTGTAATCTTTGTCCGCCTTCATCTCAATTCGATAGATCCACGTAACAGCGTACAAGGGCAATTCTCACGACAGGAGCTTCTAGGGGGGCGAAGAAATATTCTTTACGACCTCGACGACGCTGATGATGTGTACTGGGAAGAGGTACTCAAAGCGCTCAATGAAGTGGAAATTTATCTGCGCAGCCGCTTAATACCGGATTAAGTGGATCTCGGTTACGGTAAGTAGAGCACAAGCTCAGGCCGCCAGGCGCTGGTAAAGTTCGATGAGGTCGGAAGCGTTGGCGGCAACCAGTGCCCGGGCTTCGTCCTTGCAGACGCTGTTACCCAGCAGCTTCACCTGGTTGGCACCGGAGATTGCCTTCCAGTAAAGCTGGCCGGTTTTCTCGTCGAGGAACAGCCCGCGGTCGATGATGTAGTCAGCCCGGAAGCCTTGAGCGCGCTTCAGTTCGTGTGGCTTGAGCATGCGAAGCGTGATATCGATCATCACGTAGTCGCCGATCATCACCACGTCGGCGTGCTCGGTGAAGTGTTGGGGCAGGTACTTGCGCATGAAGGCAGCACACTTACGGGCGCCGGCCAGTTGCTCGTCCGTCAGGGTGTGGGTCTGCAACTGCACGACTTGAACGACCGCCATCCGATCCTTCGACGGGATGGTATGCATCGGCTCTCGCATGGAGATGCCGTCCTTCTCCGCCCCGTAGTACTTGACCAAGTAGGCCGTGACCAGGCGCTGATTGGAGCCCTTGCCCAGGATCGTCGAAAAGGGATCGTCTGCACTGCGACCGGCGCCCTTATAGAATCCGCCATTCGCCTGCTCAAGGTGGGCCGATGCTATAGCGTGGTGCCCGCCGCTCTGGGTGATGCATCCGATCGGTTTGGAAACTGGAGCACCGACGCAGCCGCTGCGCAGGGTGACCAAGTTGGCGGTGATCAGCGCGAAGTGCCCGCCCTTGACCTGGGCTACTTGCGTCCGAAGCGGCTCTTGAGCATCGAAGGTCCGCTGTGTTGAGCCATTCGCATGCTCCGTCAGGCAGCCGGCCACAGCCATTGTCGGCTGAACCAAGGCGTGATGAGTACCGCCGCCGCTGATGGTGGATACCGGATCGTCGACGCTGTGCGTGCTGGTGTGCGACTTCGAGGTGCCACGCAGCGGGACAATGAACGGGTCGTTGCAGGCCAGGGTGTGTCGCCACAGGCCTTTGGCGATGCGGTTCATGGTGTTCTCTACCAAGGCATCGTCGCGGAAGATCGTGCGGCCCTGCAGTTCCCAGTCGATGCATTCGGCGGCGGAGCGCCAGGCTTTCTGCCCTTTGCCCGGGTTCTTGTGATGCGTCGGCGCCGGCCAGACGATTGGCTTGCCATCGCGCCGAGCTATGCCGTAGAGGCGCTTGCGGATGGTGGGGGCTCCCTGGTCTGCGGCGACACGAACCTGGTGCTCGAAGTTGTAGCGCAGGCCGCGCACCAGCGCTTCCTTGGGTACGTGGTCGCCGATCTCGGCCAGGATTTCTGGCAGGTCCGGGTGGTCCTCTGGGATGCCGTTGCCCAGCACGTTTACGAAGGCCTGGAACGTCCGGCCTTTCTCCGCCTTGATCGGTCGTCCTTCATCGTCGAGCGGTCCCCAGTCGGCGAACTCTTCTACGTTTTCAAGGAAGATCAGTCGTGGGCGGGTCTGGTAGGCCCAGCGAATGATCACCCATGCCAGGCCCCGAATCTTACGGTCCCGTGGCTTCCCTCCCTTTGCCTTGCTGTGATGCCGGCAGTCTGGCGAGGCCCACAGGATGCCGACAGGCTGGCCCTTGGTTGCCAAGATTGGGTCCACTTCAAACACATCGGCCACGTAGTGCTCGGTGTTCTGGTGGTTGGCGCGGTGCACAGCCAAGGCGATTGGGTTGTGGTTTACCGCCACATCCGGTTCGCGGTACGCCTCGGCGATGCCGCTGCTGGCGCCGCCGCCGCCGGCGAAGAGATCAACAACCAGCTCCTTTTCGAAGGGAAGGGCGAGGGAGGTCATACAGGTCATGTTGTGGTCCTTGCGTGCAGGCGCCGCCCTCGCCGGGGAGGCGTTGGTTGTCGGAAATGAATGGCTATTTGCAATCAACGAGCGTATTGATACGGCTCACCCCATATCGGGGCTGGAGAAGACTCCGTGGATATCGAGCCGACCGATCAAGAAGTCGCAATTGCAATGGGAATCGATGAGGCGGAGGTCCAGCGCTACCGAAGGGAAACTACCCGACTCAATGATGGTGCCTGGCTTATTCATTTCGCTTACGAAATGCCCAAGGAGCTACGACATCACTTCACCGGAAGCTTCACAGCGCTTATAGAGCGAACGCTTCCGCCCTACGATTTGAGGAAGAGTGGTTAGTTTTCGCCTCACTTCAAGTCAAAGAATGACTGCCAGGCAGATCAAGTTTTCAGATCAGCCCTCGCCGGGGAGGCGTTATCGTTGAATAGGGGAAGGCGCTGGCGGTCAGCGCCGGAGGGTCAGGCGGCAGCCGATCGCTTTAGTTGGTCTACCAGCTGCGTCGGGAGGTTATTGATGGTTAGACTTGCGCTGGCCTGGTCGAACTCGACTCGCTCACCAAGCAGGTGCGCCTCAAAGCTGATCGACATGCCTTCGGCGCGTCCGGTGTAGCGGCGATACTGGTTGAGCGTGCGCTTGTCGGCGGCAAAGGCCTCGGAGATGCCGTAATCGCCGGCCCTGATGAAGTCAGCGAAGCTCTTCGGCCTGTCCTCGTCCAGTACCTCGGAGAGTTCGTCGACGCTGATCGGCTCGCCGATCTTGCCCTGCGCCTGGGCATAGGCCACCAGGTTCTGGCTCTTCTCGCTTGCGCTTTCGCTCGGCAGGTCCTCCGCCTTCACGAAGTCGGTGAAGGCTTTGAGCAGCGTGCGCGTTTCGCCTGGGGCGTCGACGCCTTCTTGGGCTCCGATGAAGTCTCGGAAGTAGGCGGTAGACTTGCGACCGCCCTTCGGCTTGATGAAGGAGACGTACTGCCGCGATGCCGGGTTGTGCTTCCACTCGCTCAGGTTGATGCGAGCGGCGAAGTGCAAGGTTCGGGTATCGATCTGGCGAGAGGTGGCCACCGTCAAGTCGTGAGCAACGGCTACCGTATCGACCTGCTGCAGGATGGCGATCATCAGGTAGTCTGTCATTCCCTGGGTGTAGAGGGCGAACAGAACGTGGCCGCCGACCGAAAGGTTCGACTCCTCCATCAGCTTGGTCAAATGCTCCGCCGAGGTGCGGGTGAAGTCGATGAACGCCATTTCGTCGATCATCGTTTTGGCAAGCCAGCCGCTGAACGGGTACGCGCCGGACATGGGGTGGAAGAAGCCCCAGCCCTTGCCCGTCTTGGCGTTGTAGGTACCGTTCACTTCGAACAGCAGGTTATCAATGGCGCCGCTATCGGGAAGCTCTGAGCTGGCCAGGTGCAACACCGCCGGACTGCCATCCGGCTTCTTGTCGATGAAGTGCATCACTGCGTGGCGAATGGGCATGGGTGTTCCTCCGTGGCCGGCTGGCGGCATGGTGGCAATTTGGTTTGGGATGGGGTGAAATACGCAGCGGCAATTGGCCATATAACTCAAAGGACTAGTTATGCGTATTTCCAGTGATGCATGTCTTCGAATCGCTCATGCAGGTGGCAGCTTGATTGTCGACAGCTCGATCTCGTCTGACGCGATGTTGCGAATCGCAAATGCTGTTCAGGTTAGGGGCGTTGGGCACCTAACTGTCAAGGCTTCCGGCATTAGCAGTGACGCAATGATCCGAATCTCCAATGCCGCTCCAGGGCGGGTCACATTTGATGTGACTGATCCGGTGGAATAATTTCATCGCCCGGGCTGCGCCTTATCTCGGCCGAGCTGGCCGCTTCGAACTGACGCGCTAGTTTTGGCGAGATGTAAAAAGCTGGCGCGTCAGGTCGTTCAAGACGACGCGCCCGCTCCTCGGGATCCTGCGCAATCCACGACAAGGCCAGGTCCTGCCAGAGTTCCTGCACCTGGTCGTAGCCGTGACACTCGATCTCGGCAGCCATGGCAGCCTTGATCCCTTCCGGCATGTTGAAGAACACCTTCTCGATGCCCAGCTTTGCGGCAGTCTTCTTCTGGCGGTCTCGGTAGTCCGCTGAGTGTTTCGCGGCTCCGGTCTTCTGCTCGGCCATGGCCGATACCTCCCAAGCCGCTGGGCGGCAGATTGATGTGTTGCTGGCGCCGGCCGTGCCGGACGCGGGCGGTGATGCGTTTCATGGTTTGCGGCTGGCCTTCTTCTCGGCAGTGGTCGGGTAACTGATGCCGAAGTCATCCATGATTCGATGAATCAGCTTGTAGGAGATGCCCATACGGCGTATCGCCTCTGCCATCGTCACTCCTGCGTCGCGGGCGGCGATGATTCGTTCGGCTAGGGCCTTGTCCTGCGCCGGGTCGCCGAGCTTCCTGCCCAGGTTGCCCTTGCCTCGATTAGGGTTGGGCTTGAACTGGAAGCCGCCGTCTGCCGCTGCTCGGTGTAGCGTCGACTGCGACAGCCCGGTGTGCGCCATTACTTCTGCGCAGCACATCGTCTTGGCCAGCACCCTAACTTCAGCGATCATCTTTTCGCGTCGGGTCATTTCTGGTTCACCCTTCGGCACGGTTGATGCGCGGATCGCCTCAAGGTCGCGGTGTGGCCGGTGAGGAACGTACTTTCCACCAGGCAGCTCTTCGACGGCGCCGCCCTTCGCAAAGAAGCTATCGATGCTGGCATTGAGCTGGGCCAGCACCGCTTCACGCTGATCGGGAGCTTGTGAACTGTTCATTGCATGCCGCCTTGCTTGCTCGCTGCGCCTGCCTCCATCGCATCCACGAACTGCAAGGCCGCACGGTAGCTGTAGGTGAAGCCCTGGACTACGCCAGTGGCGATTTCCACCACATCCCAGGTGCGACCCTTGCCGGAGGCCTGGTAACGCGGGGCGCCTTTGCCGATTCGAGCGAAAGCTTCGTTTCTCGCTTCCTGGCTGCGCTCGAGCAAGGCTGCGAGCACCATCCGTTTGTCCTCAAAGGCTTTATGCACGGCTGTCTGCATGGGGTGATCCTCGGTAGGGTCAGGCGTGGAGCTCGAAGGCCTCGGCCTTGCGAACGATTCGAACTTGGGCAGTACGGCGCTCCGGCGCGCGGCGGTCGCGGCGCATGGGGTCGCTGTCGTTGATCACTGCGTGCAAGGCGATGAGGCCGGCTAGCGCAATGCAGAGCGGACTGATGATCTGTTGGCGCATGGCCTTCATCACTGCATCCAGGCGCCGCTTCGCTTCCATCTTGTAGAGCGCGCTGTCGATGCGGTTGGCCACGGTGCCCGGGCTAACTGCCATCTGGCGGGCGATTTCTTTAGTGGAGAGGCCTTGGGCCACCCACAGCAGTGCTTCGAGCTCACGTGGAGCCAGCGCCTTGCCGAGCTGGCCAATCCATGAGCCGCAAGTGATCGTTTCCATGAAGTGTCCTCGGTGGGCTGCATTGGTCGTGACGCTCGCTGCCGTTTACCTCCCGGACCAGGGGAGGGCGAACGCCACGACCGATGCAGCCTGGTGATGGGGAACCAGGTGGATCGGGCAGTTTTCGTCAGGCTGACGGGTGCCGGTGGTTCAGTCGTCCTCGCCCTGGGCCAGCATCTTCTCGATGTCTGCCGAAGCGGGCCTGTTCCAGTTCTTGATTTGGCCTGTCTTGAGGTCGATGTTCAGGATCAGGTAGTCGCCGTAATGGTTACCTGGGAAGAAGTCCGGCACGTAGCCTTCGTAGCTTCCGACCTCGTCGCCTTGCGCATCTTGCAGGCCGGCGGCGAAGCCATCGCGAACCTTGATGTGCAAGCGAATTTCGGTCACATCGACCAGGACCGTTTTCTGCTGGTTGATCTGCATGCTGCATTCCTCGGTTGATTTCCCGTCTGGCCCTGTCGCCAAGGCCAGCCAGTGAAATCGAAGTGATCCAGGCGCCCATCGCTCTCTGGGCTACGCGCTTCCCCGCATTGGCATGCGCGCCGCTTGGTTACCTGAACCCAGCTCACTGCATGAGGCAGCTGCTGCCCTCATGTGCCGCTGAGGGTGACGGGTGTCGAGTTGTGTAAAGAGCGGTGGCTGCCGTAGCTGCCTATAACTTGTGTTATGGGTCGAATCATAACGCATGTTTTCTTTGTGTCAATAACCCAAGTTATAAATCCGACCAAAAAAAAGCCCGCGTTATGCGGGCGCTCGTTCATGCTTCAGTAAATCCTCGCCATCCAATCCTGATGAGGCCTGAGTCCAAGGTGTCGATCGTGATACCTGAAGTCTCTTCCAGGTCGGCGAGCAATCGCTGCCAGTCGGCAGGGGATTCATCCGCGCTCGGCTTGACCTCAACAAACTGCCTTTTCTGTACGTGGGGTGATGCGATTGCTTGCTGGATACGGTATCCGAGCCGTTCGTAGGACAACGATGGGGAATGCGAAAAGGCAGGGTGAGGCATGGCATGAAACTCCTTGTACTGTATGTGCATACAGTTATCCTTTGCTTTAGGCATTTTCAATAGCCGAGAGCTAATTTTTTTTAGCTTGCATTCTTCGGGCAAAAAAAAGCCCAGCATTCCGCCGGGCTATTTAGGCCAAGTATCGTCAGAGCTTGATGGTAGCGCGTACCACGACACCCACGATTCTGCAGCCCTCCATGCACATCTCCATAGGGTATGCGGGATTGAGTGGCTTCAAGAACCTCCGCCCGCCGTCTTCCACAAGTTTTTTGAACGTCGCTTCATTGCTGTCGGCCAGCTTGGCAACGACAAGCTTTCCAGGAGCGGCCTCAGCTTCGGTGTCGACCAGGATGAGCATCCCCTCAGGGATGCTTGTGCCGACCGGTGAAGTCATCGAGTCTCCTTTGACCTCCAGCCAAAACGCTGCCCCTTTGGAGTCGTAATCAGACATTTCGTAGCGGTCAGAAAACCCGGGTGGGAATGGTTCGACCGCTTCCGCCCAGGCTCCCGCTGCGACCCAGCTAATCACCGGATACCTGAATGATTCGGGCTGCTCTTTCAGCGCCCTGACATTGCTCGGCTCTCGCTGCGCCCCTTGTCCGGACGCCAGCCATTCGGCAGTCACTCCAAGAGCCCTCGCTATTTCAAGCAGCTTTTTGGAGGTCGAGTTTCGACCACTTTCGAGGTGCTGGATCGTGACCTGGCTTACCCCGGCTTTCTCCGCCAGCTGGGCCTGACTTAGGCCAAGCGCCGTGCGACGTTCAAGGATTCGGTCTTTGAGCATTTCGGAAGGTTTGTTCATGCCTGCAAGGGTAAAACACACGTTATTAGCCTTCAAATAACATGTGTTTGCCTTATCTATAACTTGAGTTATCATCGAGTGCACGATCCATTGAGGCACGCAGACATGCCGAACACAGAAAGACCAATTGACGAGGTCGTGCGGTTGGCCGGAGGCCAAGCAGAGCTCGCCCGAAGATGCAACACCAGCCAGCCGCGTATTTGGCAGTGCGTTCACCGGAACCAGAAGGTGCCGGCAGATCTAGTGATTCCGTTTGAGAAGGCGGTTGGTGGTCAGGTTACCCGCCATCAGCTGAGGCCGGATCTCTATCCGGCAGAAGATAAGGCGGCTTCGTGATGAGCATTATGCATCTGAGGGCTTTTCGCCAGTAGATGACCGAAACACCTGCGAATCCATCCAGTACCGGAATCGCGGACGAAAAAAAACCGCCTGGCAGGGCGGCTTTCTCTACAGCATTTCAACGGGTTTAAGCATGACAAACATCGTCCCACTTGACAAGTCCAGGGGGTTCACCCGGATGGACAACCAGCTCATGGATGGCCTGCTGGCTATCGATCTCCCAGCTCGGGAGATGAAGATTGTGCTGTACGTGGCCAAGGCCACCATCAACTTCGGCGCGGGCGCCCAGCGCATTCCCGCGACCGACATCGCGAAGGCCATCCACGCTCACCCTGACACCGTGTCCAAGGCGGTTTCCAGCCTGCTGCGCCGTCGCGTCTTGTTCCGTGAGGGTGGTGCCCGGGGTGACATCGGTGTGAATGACCCGAAGGACTGGATCTACGTAGATCCGAAACAGACCAAAACAGCCGACTCGGCTGAAGTGGTCCGAATCGGCTCAGAGTCGAAACAGACCAAAACCGCCGACTGCCTTCTTTATTCTAAGAATCTAACCCCCTATGTATTTCTTCCTTCGGAAGAAAATACATGCCCCCCCAGCGATGAGCAGCCGGCTGTGGTCAAGGCTGACCGCAAGGCCCCGTTTGGGAAGGCCGCCATGCTGGCCGACAACCCTCACGATCTGGACGAGTCGCTGATCGCTGACTACCTGACGGTTCGCAAGGCCGCCAAGGCCCCAGTTACCGCTCGAATCTGGGCCGGCCTGAACGTCAAGCTGGAGCAGTGCAAGGCTTTCGGCATTCAGCCAGCCCAGGCCTTGGAAGTCGCCGTCGAGAACGGATGGCGTGGTTTCGAGGTGGAGTGGGTCACCAAGCGCATCAGCGCACAGCTGCCGGCCCAGGCAAAACCTCACAGCCGTCACCACGGCTTCAACGAGCGCGACTACACCGCCGGCCTGGCCGAGCGTGAGGACGGCACCTATGCGATCTGAATCGGTGATCACCATGTCCGAGGTGAAAAACGCCGCTGGCTTCCGTATCCAGCCAGCGGATTGCGAGCACCACGGCGCCTTCGAGCAGCGGGTGACCATGCTGATGGGCCGCGAGATCGTTGGCCGATGCCCTGAGTGCGAGAAGAGCGCCATTGCTGAGCGCGAGGCCAAGCAGCTGGCGGAGGAGACCCGCCTAAAGCGTGAGGCCATGACCCGCAAGCTGGGCTCGGCGCTGATCCCGAAGCGCTTCGCCGACCGCACCCTGGCCAACTACCGGGTCGAGCACGAGGGCCAGCGCAAGGCCCTGGCCTACTGCACTCGCTACGTGGCAGCCTTCGAGGAAATCGAGCGCACCGGCCGCTGCCTGATGCTGCTGGGCAAGGTAGGTACCGGCAAGACGCATCTGGGCGCCGGCATGGCCAACGAGCTGATGCGCAACACCTCGGCCACCGCCGTCTACCGCACGGTGGGCGCGATCCTGCAGTCCATTCGCGCGACGTACGACCGCCACAGCGATCAGTCCGAGGCCGACATCCTGTCCAGCCTGATCGAACCTTCGCTGCTGGTGCTGGACGAGGTCGGCGTCAGCAAGGAGCAGCCGAGCGACTTCGAGCTGACCACCCTGTTTTCGATCATCAACGGGCGCTACGAGCAGATGCGCCCCACGGTGGTGATTTCCAACCTGGAGCCAGCCCAGCTGCGCCACGCCATGGGCGAGCGGTGTTACGACCGACTGCGCGAGGGCGGCGGGGTGGTGGTGCCCTTCGAGTGGGAATCGCATCGTGGCAAGGAGGAGTTCTGACCATGCGGCAAACCAAGCTGACCAAGGCCGCGCGCGGACGGGAGTGCCAGGTACGTATCCCGGGCGTGTGCAATGGTAACCCCGAGACCACCGTCCTTGCGCACTACCGCTTGGCCGGCACCTGCGGAGTCGGCAAGAAGCCGCACGACATGCAGGGCGCCTGGTGCTGCAGCGACTGCCACGACGCATGCGACGGCCGCAGCCGGGCCGTTGACCGCGACACCGCCCGCCAGTACCACGCCGAGGGCGTCATGCGCACCCAGGCTCTGCTGATCAACGAGGGGGTGCTGATCGCATGAATGCTCCTGCCCTTCGTCCGTACAAGCCCAGGGTGCCGCGTGCCAAGCCAGTTGACCGGGAAGGGCAGGAGCAGGCTGCACTGCTCGAAGAGATCCAGCTTCGCTATCCCGAGGTCTTCGAACTGATCTACCACGTCCCAAACGGCGGTCACCGGCACAAGGGCGTGGCGTCGAAGCTCAAGGCCCAGGGCGTGAAGGCCGGCATCCCCGACCTGGTGTTGACCATGGCCCGAGGCGGGCACTTCGGTTTGTACATCGAATTCAAGGCGACCGTTGACCCGGCGCCCGTCTCGTCCAGCCAGCAAGCGTGCATCCGCCGGCTGAACGACCAAGGCTACCTGGCCGTTGTGTGTCAGGGGCATTTCGACGCCATGGAGTGCCTGAGGGCGTACCTGGCCCTGCCAAAAACGGAGGTTGTAGCATGACCAATACCGCCGCTGTGAAAATCAGCGATGCAGAGATTCGCCGGCAGGCCGCCGGCCAGGTGCGCGACCTGCGCGCCCTAGGCAACCATGGCCTGTATTTTCGGTTTCACCGGTCCCGTGAGCGCGGGTCTTGGTACCTGATCCACAAGGGCAAGTGGAACCTGATTGGCTCATACCCTGAGCTGAGCTCTGCCAAGGTGGCGGCGGCCCTGCCGGATATCCGCCTGCGCCTCGAGGCCGGTGAGGGTTCGAGCCTGTCGAGCTGGGTGCTGACCGGCGAGCTGCTGGCCTGGTTCGCTGAGCGCATGTCCCGTGACCGCAGCCTGTCGGCCAAGCGCAAGAGCACGGCGGCGTCGGCGATCAAGCAGCACCTGGCGCCGCGCCTGGGCGAAACACCCCTAGCCCAGATCGACAAGGCGCTGCTCGACCGAGAGCTGATGTGGCCGCTGCAAGAGTCGCTTTCGATCGACTACGTGCGCCTGGTCTTTCAGCTGCTCGCGCTGGCCTTCCGGCAGGCCGCCAAGCTCGGGCTGATCAGCACCAACCCCATGGCTGGCATCCGCTTTCGTGACTTCTCCAAGGCCAAGGTTACGGTCAAGCCGTCTCGGCTCCGTGGCGTGCACCTTGAAGACCTGATGGCGCGCATGAAGAGCACTCTGGCCCACAACCCGCAGCATGGCCTGCTGGCCCTGATGATGTTGTGCCACGGCACCC
Organism: Pseudomonas sp. URIL14HWK12:I5; assembly: GCF_900176445.1. Lineage (NCBI taxonomy): Bacteria > Pseudomonadati > Pseudomonadota > Gammaproteobacteria > Pseudomonadales > Pseudomonadaceae > Pseudomonas > Pseudomonas sp. URIL14HWK12:I5. Next base: position 432,333 of record NZ_FWXQ01000003.1, on the reverse strand, counting down.
GCCTGGGCGAAACCCGCCTGGCCCGCTGGAGCCATATCAGCCTGGCCGAACGGGAGTGGTTCATTCCTGCCGAGCACACCAAGACCGGCGTGCAGCACCGCCTGCCACTGACCGACCAGGTGCGCTTCCTGCTGATGGCCTGCCGCGAGATCCAGCTCAAGCAGGGTTACGAGGGCGAGTTCCTGTTTCCGGGGCGGCAGGGCAAGCCCATGAGCGAATCGAAGGCCTCTGCGGTGTTCGCGATCATGGGGCAGGGCGAGTGGACCAGCCACGACCTGCGCAAGCTGGCCCGCACCGGTTGGGCTGACCTTGGCGTCGATCATCTGGTGGGTGAGCTGCTGATCAACCACGCCATGGGCCACAACGTGAAGGTGTACATCCAGTCCGACGTCATGGCCCGCAAGCGTGAGGCTCTGGAGAAGTGGCACGCACATCTTGATCAGAAGGGTTTCGCTTCGGTTCACGGCTTGACCGGTGATAGATCAACGGATTCATGGATTCTCTGCGAGGTCGCGGGGCGCGCGGGCTTCGATGGCCTCCCGGTATCCACCATAAGCGAGGATTCGAAATGACAGGGAAGAGCCACGGCCCCGCCTTCAAGAAGGCTGTGATCGAGTTGGCTCAGTGCCCTATGTGCCGTGGGAGAGCGGTCACCAAGAGCTTGCTCTACGAACTGCCATGCGACCACTGCAACGCCTCGGGCTTTGTGGCGGCTGCAACTGGCGAGGCCCTGGGCCTGGATGAGCTGGTGACCCAGCTCAGCATGGCCCTGCAGGCCGCGCGCCGGCAGATCGAGCAGTTGAAGAACCCTCAGGCATCCGGGCCTGAGGCGACATATCAGGGAAGCAACCGGCGCGGCGCCGGTGGCACCAATTACACCGGGGATTGAGGGGGAAGGACATGAAAAAACGAACCTACGTAGACAAGGCCCTTGGTGACACCGCTTACATGCTCGAGCAATGGGGCTGGTGGCGCATGGATGGCATGGGCGTACCTCAGTATGTATGTCCGCTGTATGCGCTCATGAAGGAGCACGCTCCAGCGGAAGGAGGGCTCAAGCAATACGTGATCACGGACGACCTAGCACTTGCGGTGGACGGGGCCGTAGCCAGGCTGAACAAGCGCAACCCGCAGATGGGCGGATTCGTCTGGCTGTACTTCGGTGCTAAGTGGCCGGCGCTGCGGATCGCCCGCGAGCACAAGATGAGCGAAGCCAAGGCACGCGAGCTGATCAACACTGGAGTGGCCTGGATCGATTGTGCCCTGGAGCAATTGCGCGAGGCTGCATAAAAAGCTTTCCGCGCGGATAAACACCTGTTTTCATAGCAGCGTGTCCAGCTTGCAAGCAACGCGACACAGTGAGATCCCGGCGAATGTGACCGGGATTTTGCGTTTTGGAGATGATCAAAGCCCGGCGGGAACGTGCAGGGGTAACAGTCAGCGTGGGGACTGGAGGGAAACGCCACGACATCGACCTGACAGGGTCGACATCTCCGCCAATTCGAAGCCTCGGCACTTGCCGGGGCTTTTTCGTTTTCGGCTCTACCACGCCCATCGCCCCGAGCTGGGAGTGCTGTTGGGGCCGAACCTACTGCGCTCCCCAAAAGGGAGGAATCGAGATGCCAAACATGCCCGAGAAGGATCCTGGCCTGTGGGCCGCTGTGCTCACCTGGGTGCTGGCCCATCAGCCTCAGCTGTATGCCGCTGGCTTGTCAGTCGCGATCGCTGTCCTCCGGGTGGTGTATGGCGGTGGCACCCGCCGGCAGATGTTCTTGGAGGGCGCATTGTGCGGCCTCATCACCCTGGCCCTGGTGCCGTTGCTCGAATGGATGGGCCTGCCACAGGGCATGGCCACCTTCGCAGGCGGAATGGTCGGCTTCATGGGGGTTGAGAAGCTTCGCGGCTATTCCGACCTGTTCCTGTCTCGCAAAGCACAGGGGTGACCTGATGATTACGCTGACTGACGTCAACCGCCGCCAGCACTATCTGGCCCCGGCCGCCATTGCCCGCGTGCAGGAGGCCGGCACTAGCTCGCAGTGGCACGGCATCTGCGCCATCGTCCACACGTTCGACGGCCAGGTGCTGGAAGTGCGTGAGCGTGCTGCCGATATCGCGCAGCAACTCAACATGCGCAGGACTGAGTGATGGCCTGCAGTGGGTGCGCCGCCCGGCGCGAATGGATCAACAAGTGGACAAAGGTGGCATATGAGCGAGCCAAGCAAATCCTTGATGGTGGCGACGGTCGTGCCGGCACCAAAGAGCAACCCAAGCAGCCCGCACCAGGTGATGGGAACCAAGGTGCTGCTGAGTGATGGCAGTGAGCTTGCAGGTGTTTTGAGCGTTGAGCTCAAGGCGTCAGTCGATAATGGCGCTTGGCACGCGGTGATCACCGTGATGCCCCGTGAGATCCCCGCTGTTTCGGCAGAGGCCAGAGTGGTTGAGGTGGATGTAACTAGCCTCGCTGACGAAACCCGGCGATACGCTCAGGTGGAGCGATGAGCCTTTCAACTGAGAAGGTGCAGGAGAAGATCCTTGTCGAGCTACAGAAGCACACGGGCCTACTGGAGCAGATCGCGCTGAACCAGATCGCATTGATCGAAGCGCTGGCTGATGGTGAGGATGTAGATCGTGACCCGGACGCTGAGCCGGGCACCTACCTGGATGGCTCGCCATGCCGTTGAGACCTCAGCGCCCCTGCCGCGCCCAAGGCTGTCGTGCTCTACACCGCAATGCCAATGGCTACTGCGATGGTCATGCCGACCTGGCTGCCGAGCAGGCAAAGGCTTGGGCGACCCGCAAGGGGTCGGGGCGTGGTGGGCGCCCATGGCGGCGTAAGCGCGAACGAATCCTGAAACGAGACCAGTACCTCTGTCGATGTGACGACTGCGTCCAGCTTGGCCGCATCCGAGAGGCGCATGAGGTGGACCACATCGTGGCCCTGGCCCACGGTGGCACGGACGATGACGACAACCTTCGGGCGATCAACCGCGACTGCCACAAGGCGAAGACGCAGCGGGAGTCGAAAACGATCAAAAAATGATCGAAAACGGCGAAAATGAGATTAGGTCTCGTTGGCGGGGAGGGGGAGGGTCAAAAGTTCAGGCCCTTTCACTCGGACACCGCGCCCTCAGTCGTTTTTTTACACCCGCGAAATATAAAGTTTAGTGGAGGCGCCGATGCCAGGGGTTGCCGGGCGCTCCGGCCGTCGCCCAAAACCCACGGCCCAGAAGGCGTTGGCCGGCAATCCCGGCAAGCGCAAGTTGAACAAGGACGAGCCTGATTTCGCCCTGGTGACCAACGTTGACCCGCCCGAATGGTTGTGCGAACACGCGACTCGGGTTTGGGAAATGCTGGTTCCGGAATTGCTCCGGGCCAAGGTTCTTGCCCTGACCGACATGCACAACGTCGAGGCGTTCTGCTCTGCCTACGGTAACTGGCGACGGGCACAAGAATCGGTTATCGCCCACGGCATCGTGGTGGCCGGAGCTACTGGCGGACCGGTGAAAAATCCGGCGCTCACTGCGGCCAACGAAGCGATGCGCCAGATGGTCACCTTCGGTTCGATGCTGGGCCTGGACCCGGCCAGTCGCACGCGGATCATCGGCGGCAACAAGCAGAAATCCACCAACGAGTTCGCAGCCCTACTGAGTTCCTGATGGCCAGAGCCAAATACACCAACGTCGACAAGGCGATGGCGTGGGCAAAGTCCGTCCTCAAAGGAAAGTTTCCCGCTTGCCTATTCATCCATCAGTCGATCGAGCGGCACTTCGATGACGTAGCGTCCAGCCGCTCAAAGGACTACCCGTACAAGTTCGACCCGGCCAAGGCCGAGAAAAAGCTGCGCCTGATGCAGCTGCTGCCCCACACGAAGGGCGAGTGGGCGTTCAAGCGACAGCTCATCACGCTGGAGCCTTGGCAGCTGTTCGGCCTGGCCTGCACGTTCGGCTGGGTCAGGAAGAAGGGCGGTTACCGGCGCTTTCGCGAAAGTTACTGGGAAGTGCCGCGCAAGAACGGCAAGTCGGTGATCGCCGCCGGCGTCGGCATCAGCATGTTCACCGCTGACAACGAGTTCGGCGCCGAGGTCTACTCCGGTGCGACGACCGAGAAGCAGGCGTGGGAGGTATTCCGGCCTGCAAGGCTGATGGTCAGCCGGTCGCCCATGTTGATCGAGGCAGCCGGCATCGAGGTCAACGCCTCGAACTTGAACATCCCGTCGAACGGCAGCCGCTTCGAGCCGCTGATCGGAAACCCGGGTGATGGTGCGTCGCCGTCCTGCGCGATCATCGATGAATATCACGAGCACGACAGCGCGGCCCAGTACGACACGATGCTCACCGGCATGGGGGCACGCCGGCAGCCGTTGATGTTCATCATCACCACCGCCGGCGCAAACATCGAGGGGCCGTGCTACGACAAGCGTCGCCAGGTCATCGAGATGCTCAACGGCACCGTGCCGGACGACGAGCTGTTCGGCTACATCTGGACGCTCGACGAGGGTGACGACTGGACCGATCCGAAGAACCTGGCCAAGGCCAACCCCTGCATGGGTGTGTCGGTGTTTCGGGAGTACCTGGAGAGCCAGCTGGCCAGGGCGATCCGCTCGGCGCGCTTCACCAACACGTTCAAGACCAAGCACCTGAACCTGTGGGTGAGTGCCAAGTCCGGCTTCTTCAACATGGAAAGCTGGAAGGCCTGCGAGGACAAGACGCTTACGCTTGAGCAGTTCGAGGGGCAAGAGTGGATTGCCGGCTTCGACCTGGCCCGCAAGCTGGACATGAACTCCAGGGCCAGGCTGTTCTGGCGAGAGATCGATGGAAAGATCCACTACTACAGCGTGGCCCCCGCGTTCTGGGTTCCTGAGGACACCGCTAACGACGTGGACAACAAGCGGATGGCCGAGCGCTTTCAGGCATGGGTAAATACCGGCCACCTGACCGCTACGCCAGGCGCAGAGGTGGATTACCGCGAAATTCTCGAAGACACCAAAGAAGCCAACAAGCTGGCGCCGATCAGGGAGTGTCCGATCGACCCGCACGGCGCCACTGGTCTGAGCCATGACCTGGACGACGAGGGCTTCAACCCGATCACCATCACCCAGAACTACACCAACATGTCCGACGGCATGAAGGAACTGGAGGCAGCGATCGAGGCGGGGCGTTTCCACCATGACGGCAACCCGATCATGACCTGGTGTATCGGCAACGTGATCGGTAAATACCTGCCCGGCAATGACGACGTTGTCCGTCCGATAAAGCAGGGCGATGACAACAAGATCGACGGCGCAGTAGCGCTGATCATGACGATAGGCCGGGTACTCGCCAATGCGGACACTCAGGGCTCTGTCGACGACTTCCTTTCCAGACCGATGAGCATGTGATGGCAGACACCGATTACAGCATTGACCTGCGCACCCGCAGCCCATTCTGGGCGCGCATGGCGAGCTTCTTTGTCGGCGGCCGCCTAGTGTCGCCGGAGAAGGGATCCCAGAACGGGCCAGTGTCCGCCTCTGGGGTGGTGGGCGATTCGGTCGTGAGCGACGAGCGATCGTTGCAGATTTCCACGGTGTTCGCATGCGTCCGTCTGATCTCCACGGTCACGGCCGGCCTGCCGCTGGATGTTTTCGAGACCACCGGCGATGACCGGAGAAAGGTCGGCATCGACAACCCGCTGGCCCGTCTTCTTCGATTCAGTCCAAACCAGTTCATGACCGCGGTGGAGTTCCGCGAAGCCATGACCATGCAGCTGTGCTTCTACGGCAACGCCTATGCCTTGATCGAGCGGAACAGCGTCGGGGATGTGATCAGCCTCACGCCTCTCATGTCGGTCAACATGGATGTGCGCCTGGAGAACAAGCGTGTGGTCTATCGGTACCGCCGTGACAACGAGTATGCGGATTTCAAGGCATCGGAGATCTTCCACCTCAAGGGGTTCGGCTTCAACGGCCTTGTGGGGCTGTCACCGATCGCTTTCGCGGCCAAGACCACCGGGGTAGCCGTTGCCATGGAAGACCAGCAGCGCGACTTCTATGCCAACGGCGCCAAGTCACCTCAGTTGCTGATGACCGGCGAGGGCAAGGTGCTTAACAAAGAACAGCGCGCCCAGGTTGAAGAGAACTTCAAGGAGATATCCGGCGGGCCGGTCAAAAAGCGTCTGTGGATTCTGGAGGGCGGATTCACCACTCAGCCCATTGGCGTCAGCCCTCAGGACGCAGAGACCATGGCCGCTCGTAAATTCCAGGTCAGTGAGCTGGCCCGGTTCTTCGGGGTGCCGCCGCATCTGGTGGGCGATGTCGAGAAATCGACCAGTTGGGGTACCGGCATCGAGCAGCAGAACCTCGGATTCTTGCAGTACACCTTATCGCCTTACCTCAACCGCTGGGAGTACGCCATTGAGCGATGGTTGCTGAAGCCCAGCGACGTTGGGCGGTACCACGCGGAGCACAACATTGATGGCCTGCTGCGGGGCGATTCAGCTGCCCGAGCATCCTTCATGGGTACGCTGGCAGATAAAGGCCTTCGGACCATCAACGAGCTTCGGCGGCTGGACAACATGCCGCCCCTGGCTGGAGGCGATGTCGCCACCCGGCAATCACAGAACGTGCCCATCACTCAACTCGGTAACCCAGACCCCGCTCAGAGCGGGGTTTGATCTTTCTGGAGGCAGCAAATGCCCAGCGTTTGCAAAAACTTGGCCTTCGATCAGGCCGCAATCAAGTTCGCCAACGGTGGCGCTCAAGGCGTTTTCGAAGGCTATGCCAGCGTCTTCGGCGTGGTCGACAGCGATGGCGACATCATCGAGCCCGGCGCCTTCGCCCAGGCCTTGAAAACTCAGTCCCGTGCCGTGGCCATGTTCTTCAATCACCGGCGCAACGAGATACCGGTGGGCAAGTGGCTTGACCTATCCGAGGACAGTAAAGGCCTGTATGTGCGCGGTGAGCTCACACCAGGCAACCCCCAGTCCGAAGCGCTCAAGGCCGCCATGATTCACGGCACGGTCGGAGGTATGTCCGTCGGCTTCAGTGCAGCCAAGGGTGATGTTTCCTCTATCGCTACCGGCTACTCCTTCCGCAACGTATCGCGCTTGAGCGAGATCAGCGTGTGTACCTTCCCGGCCAACGAAGCGGCCACCGTCTCCACGCTCAAGAGCATGGAGACCATTGAGAGCATCCGTGATGCGGAGAACTGGCTGAGGGAATCCGCCGGCCTCTCCAAGTCCGAAGCGCAGGCGTTGATCGCCCGCATCAAGTCCGCGGTTCGGAGCGATTCCGAAAGCGGCGACCCCACTGAAATCGCCGCGCTCCTGGAGCGCTTGAAAACCTTCCCGCAACTTTGAACCGAGGATCCACCCATGTCCGAACTGGCCCAAGTCCAGAAGGCGATCGAAACCGCGCAGACCCGCATGCAGGAGCTGTTCGACGCCCAGAAAACCGAAATTCAACAGAACGGTGCCGTGAGCAAAAAGCTGCAAGAAGACCTCACGACCGTTCAGGAAGAACTGAAAACCGCCGGCACTCGTCTGTTCGACATCGAGCAGAAGCTGGCCGGCAACAACCCTGATGACCCATCTACCAAGAAGAGCTTCGCAGCCCAAACGGCCGAAGACCTGAAGAAGTCCTGGGACGGTAAGTCCTCGGGCAAGGTCGACGTGAAGAGCTTCGACAAGCAGCTGGGTAGCGGCGCCGCCTCCGCCGGTGCATTGATCCAGCCGCAGATGAATCCAGGCATCTTGATGCCAGGCCTCCGCCGTCTGACCATCCGAGACCTGCTCGCTCAAGGGCGTATCAGCTCGAACTCGCTGGAATACGTTCGTGAGAACGTGTTCACCAACAGCGCTGCGCCGGTCGCCGAAGGCACCCTGAAGCCTGAATCCAACCTGACCTTCACCAAGGAAACAGCGAACGTCAAAACCATCGCTCACTGGATCCAGGCATCCCGCCAGGTGATGGACGATGCGCCGATGCTCGAGTCCTACGTGAATAACCGCCTGCTGTTTGGCCTGGCCCTGGTTGAAGAAGGGCAGCTGCTGAATGGCGATGGCACCGGTGACAACCTCACCGGGTTGAACAAAGTCGCAACCGCCTACGACACCGCACTGAACGCCACCGGTGACACCCGCGCGGACAAGATCGCTCACGCCATCTTCCAGACCAGCGAGTCGGAATTCGAGGCCTCGGGCATCATCCTGAACCCTCGCGACTGGCATGCCATCGCACTGCTGAAGGACGCGGAAGGCCGCTACATCTTCGGCGGTCCGGCAGCGTTCGCCGCGAAGGTCATGTGGGGGCTGCCGGTAGTGGCCACCAAGGCACAAGCACTCGGTACCTTCACCGTCGGCGGCTTCGACCTGGCATCCCAAGTGTGGGATCGCATGGACGCCACTGTTGAAATCAGCCGCGAAGACCGCGACAACTTCGTGAAGAACATGCTGACCATCCTGTGCGAAGAGCGCCTGGCGCTGGCCCATTACCGTACCAGCGCGATCATCAAGGGCACCTTCACCGTCCCAACCCCATAATCCAACCAATGGGCCGGGGCAGGTAACTGCCCCGCTTTGATCATGAAAAAAATTCGCGCACTGCGTCAGTTCTCGCACTACCACGCCGGTAACTTCGACCAGCACGAAACCCGTGCTGTGTTGGACGAGTATGCAGAAGCTCTGATCGGGATGGGGCTTGCAGAGGAAGTTATCGACCCCGAGCATTTGCCAGAGCCAGAGCCAGAGCCAGAGCCAGAGCCAGAGCCAGAGCCAGAGCCAGAGCCAG